>NZ_JAPYKS010000029.1:0-48895 GCF_037179605.1 Mesorhizobium salmacidum (SeqCode) | reverse complement strand
TCGCCAGTCATGCCAAGAGGAGTTTGCCGATGCGAGTAAGTCGTCATTGGCCAGATTGAGGCGGGCGCTCTGTTTTTGGGGTGATCCGGGTAGCAGGCCATCAAAGAACCCAAAAGTGGCGCATCTGCTGGGTCAATCCCTCCGCAACGAACGCTGTGGCCATTCGTTGACCTATGCTGGTTGATCCCAGCACAGTCCAGATCCTCCCGCGTCCGAAAGGTGGCGGGCTTTTTTGCAATGCTCGGGAAGGCCTGATCGAATACAAGTTCGGGCAAACGCAGCGCTCTCCCCATGTCCCTTCGCGCTGTTGGCCAAGGGCCAAACTTGGTCGGCCCGGCTTTTCTGCCGAGGGGCGCGGGCTTCCATTTGCAGGCTGGACTCGCTGCGGCGCGCTGCTCAAACCGAGTACGGCGGCTGGCGATCCTGATCATAGATCGAGCTTGCCAGCTCGTCTAGGAGGCTGAGGCCCTTGCTTGGCTGACCTGAAATAGCCATGTCCTGATCTCTTGCGGCTTTGACGAAGGCCTCGAACGCGATGGATTGCCGGCAAGTACCCGCCTGGGCCTCTTCGAGCAAACGCGATGCCTGTCGATAGGAATGCATTTCCTTGTTCTTCCAGCCCCATTCATTGCCGCTCTGGCTTCGGACACCGACGAGATGGCCCTCGTTTTAAAGTTCACAAACGTAATCTGCACAGGTAGGAAAGCAGTCAAGGTCAACCCTCTATCACGGTCACAAGTCTTGCAAACTTCACAGACTTGGATTGGTTGCAGCCGCCACGAAATTTTTTTGAAAGGGCTCTTGAGGCGGGTCGTTCGTATGCAGGCTCGGCGATGAAGCCCCCGGCTGGCCGACCAGGAGGCGACATGCTGAGTAGCTCCGCGGTGGGGTCGACCCGCTGAAGCTGAAGTTCGACTGCAACCGGTGCAAACCGGAAGTGAAGATCACGCTCCTCGAGGTCTATCCCGAGCATCTTCCCAAGCGCCTGATGATCCACAAGCCCAAGGCGTATCAGGGAGGCTGTCGCAGACTCCTGGTCAGCCAGACCCTGGAACTCCGCGAACTGCTCCGGCCTGGATCAGGTCCGTCGCGGATATTCACATGCGATCAGTGCGGTCAAAGGTACGGCTCTCTTAGGGCGAGAAGCTTGAGATTTTCAGACTTGGGGCGCTCCTTTGCCCGATGGCCGGCCTGGGAACGAGAGGCCGGAACATCGGCATGCCTTCTGTGGTCGGTGTCTCTATCGTAGACCTCACATCCAAGACAGGCCGGCGATCTCCGGCTCTACCTCCTCTTCCAAAAATTCTCCATAGAGAGGTAGGTGAACGAGGCTGTCCAGCTTAACAGTCCGGTGAGCGCTTCTGAAGAGGCAATCAGTCGCATCGGACCCTCGGCCCTGACATCACCGACTCCCAGCGTTGTATAGTTTGTGATGGAGAAATACAGGAAGTCGATCCAGCCATCGGAGATTTTTCCGACGATTCCGCCTAACAGGCCGTAGCTATGGAGGCCCCAGAAGACGAAACCGTAGAGCGTAATCTCGACGGTATGCGCGGCAAGCGCTCCAAAAATAACGATCAGCAATCGTCCTCGGCTCGGAAATCCGCCGATCTCGGTTGACCGGGCCGAGCTCGCGACCATTTTGAAAGCCTCGTAGTGGACGAGAACGCACGCGATTGCCAGAACGAGCGATACGAGACTGACTGCGATGACGTTCATTATGGATGCACCGTGTGAGGAAGGCTTCTGTTGATCGCGCAAATCGGTGCCTGTGTGAAGGTCTGGTTTCCTGCGGTACGGCTGATTGGCTCGTCCGGCTCGCCCCCACGCCGCGGACAAACTCTTCGACCGCCCGGCCTGATAATGTCCTCATCTACCATGCGAACGAGCTTCACAACTGGAGGGATAGAGGACCTCGCAAACTGGTCTCCGCGCCGATGCAGAACACAGCCTGGAGGTTGGGATACCGCCGAAGGTTCGCTGGCATATCCCATGTCACGATGAGCCGATGTCGTGTTCATCGATGGCGCGGTTACCAGCCTGACAACAGCGGCATCGCTGGTGACGGGAATACCTAGGTTCACCGTCACGCGGTTTCCCCATATCTCCCTGTGACGCGTCCATCTTCTCTTGTGTTAATTTAGCTATCGCTGAAGTTGAAGGGGAGACTGAACAATGTCTACTTCACGTCATGCATTGCTTTCCATCCTGGATGCAAGTGTCGCCTACGTCGCCCTTAATGGCAATCGGTGAGTGGTGAGTGGTGAGGATTCGATGACCCCTTCGCAAACGTCGCAATTCAAAACGACCGGACGCCCCGGTTGTCCGGGGCAATTGCCAACCCGCGAAGCCGTTTGATGCAGGACCGTCGATTCGCGGCATCCTCGTCTTGGACGGAACAATTACACTCCTGCACCGGTACGCGTCCAAGTTCGCATTGGGTTATGGATTCGAACCTTGCATATTCGCAAAAACCCACTGCAACCATTAGTCTCTGCTAACGTTGCAGGCCAACTGACCAGGCGCCCTGTCACTGAAGGGCAAGGTGGAGGGGTTATTGTGGGGATCGATCGTAACGGCAGATATCCCTTCTCCGGACTGCAAAGTACCCTTTCGGTAGCACATCGGCGCACCGCGTTGCCGACCGTCGCGACGGTCGTAGTGACCGTAGCCGCTCTGTATTTCGGGCGCGAGGTTTTCCTGCCGATAGCGATTGCCCTACTGTTGACCTTCGCACTCGCCCCGATGGTTTCCTCGCTAAAACGGGCCGGCATGCCCCGGGTCGCGGCTGTCGTATTGAGCGTGCTTGGCGCCTTCGCAGCGCTGGCTCTGTTCAGCTTCATTTCGCCTCGCAGGTCAACGAATTGGCGCAGAATGGCGCACAAAGGTTGGCCCACATGTTCGTGGACCATCGCTTCCTTGCAGCGGGCCCGCGACTTCAACCAGAAGATCGCGGCCGTCACTGCCTCGCGGCCTTCACGGTGGCCTTGCGAAAGAGGTTCTCGGCAAAGGGTTTCGCGAACATAGAAAAGACTGCGCGCTGACCGTTCTTCGCACAACATTTGCGGTTGGTAACCCAGAAAACCGCGGCCTCGGTCGGGAGACTGAGGCCGCATCGCCAGTTGGCCTTTTTGGCACGCGAACCGAGCGTATGCGAGGCGTCTCAGGCGGCCGCCTGCAAGGCCCGCTCGTTCGCACCGCTTTCGCCGAGCTTAGTTAGGGTCTCATCGGTGGCGGATTCTTCCTTGAGAGTCTGGCGCAGCAAGGGCAGGGCATCTTTCAGGCCCAGTTGCTCCGCCCACGCAATCAGCGTGCCGTAGCGCGCTATTTCATAGTGCTCGACCGACTGGGCGGCCGCCACGAGGCCCGCGTCGAGTGCCGGCTCGTTCTTGTATTCCTCGAGGATTTCCGAACCTTCTTCGATGATGCCGTCGATCGCGGGACACGTCTTGCCCCGGGCCTGCTTGCCTAGCATTTCAAAAACTTGCTCGAGCCGGTCGATCTGACCTTCCGTCTCGGTGCGATGCTTTTCGAAGGCTGCGCTCACCTCTTCCGATTGCGCCGCTTTGGCCATCTTCGGCAGCGTCTTTAGAATTTTCTTTTCCGCATAGTAGATGTCTTTCAGGCCACCCACGAACAGGCTTTCCAGGCCGTTCGCAGCGCCGGACGAACTGTTCTTCACCATCAATGTCTCTCCTTCGGTTGGCTTGCTGTTCCAAACAGAACGGCGTTCGCCCATTGTTCAAAGCTAGCGAAATTCGAGGATCGCGTTTCGACTTCCCCGAACAACCAGAACCGACAGAGTCAAGCGACGTTCCCGGCGAAATATTTTGTGATCTTCATATTCGACAACCCAAAGCTGGAAAGCGGTTCTCGTCTACGGCCACCAGAACGGCCCGTTAGATCGTCCATCGGGACGTTCCCGAGACCAGGTGCGGCTCAAGCTTGTTGCTCCCAAGCCCATAGAGTTCAGCCAGGCTGACGACTTCCCGCTGTGTTCGACGGACGCCTGGAGGGACCGAATGGTGCGCCCGCCTCTCTGACTTTTCCCCTCGTCATGCGCGCAAGCACACAAGTGAACGCCGCTCTGAGCGGCTATCTGCCCGGTTGCCGCGCGGCTCTCAGGGTGCCAGACCGCCAAGACGCTTGTCCCTACTCGTCAGGAACGATTTTTTCCTGCTAGCTTGCCAAGGGGACACCCCGGGGCGGATACAGGAGCGAGACACCCTCATGGATCGGTATCGCGCAACGCAACGTAAACCGCTTCAAGGCTTTGAAGAAACGGGTGATTCAGGGCCCATTGGACCAGGAACAACAGAAGCTCGACAAACTAGACCTGCAGGACATTCAAGGGAAACGCGTCTCCCGAGCGTGAGAGCTTTGGCAGAGACTTTCAGTGACGCTCGGACCGGAATAATCGCGGCTTCGGGCGCCCCTCCTCAACCCGATCGCGCCAATGCGTGGGGTTGGATATCGACTGGCACCCCGCTGAGGCCATGCCTCCATCCAAATTCGGCCCGCTCACACGGGAAAAACCAGCGAGTGCGCGCCTTCTCGGTCCAGAACTGCGAGTTCCAGCATCTTGGAAAACGGCGCGCTGACAATCGGCTCCCACATACTGGCCAGCATACGTAAAAGTTGATCTCAATCAGTTTTGCGTGGCAAGCTAACGGCTATGGCTCTGATACGGGTGTGACGCCAGCGGCCAGGCTCTCCTCTTCGAGGACATCTGTCACATCACCGACGCTCGCTTCCGCATCGGGGTGAGCCTTCGCAAGTTCCTGTGCCTTGGATTTCAGGTCAAACGAAAATTGTCGCCGCTTCTTTGCCGCTGCTACCGCGTCTGCAATCTCCACGGCCAATGTGAGTGCCGGCATTAGCTTTCTCCCAAGTACCCCAGCGTCTACCCCAAATATGGCAGACATTCGACCAACGCCCTCCGTCGAACGAGGGACCGTCCCTAAGATACAGGGGCGCTCCAGCCCCTGCTGCATCAGCGGAGAGGAGGATGTCCGAGCACTGGGCACGGAAGCAGGGCCGCCCCACGCAGCCCTTGAGGGCAAGGACGGCGGCTGATCCTCGCTGAGAGAGCTGCTTGAGAGCGTTTGCACCGCAGCGCATGCCGGGACGGCCCGTTGAGGCATGAGCTGAAATAGCTTTCAAGCCCGATACGAGCTTTGGTCAAAGGAACCGTCGATCGTCCTGGGAGTTGAACGATGGGAATCGACTATCGCCAAGCCTTGCTAGGCCGTCGCGGAGGATGGAGCATGAGTTTCTTCGGTAAGTACTTCGCAGGCTTGTTCAGCCGGAAATCATCGCCGGCGAAGGCCAGCGGCGACATGCGAAAGGCGACCGGCGCTGGTCCGGCTATGGCCGCGCATTCGAAAGACGCCAAGACGTCAGCCGCAAGTGGCCAAAACCAGAACTCAGCGAGGAAAGGCAATGACAGACGACAAGAGTGAAGCGCGATTTTCACGATCGCGGCCGCGTGTCGGCGGAGGAGGATAACGAAGCCGAATATTTCGCCCAGAAGGCCGGCATCACTCCCCAACGGTAAGGGATCTCATTGCCAGACACGGGAACGACCGCGCCACGGGCTAGGGGCGAAGGCGCTCAGGGGCCGGTGACATATAATGGCTGTTTACCAGATAGAAGAGCTCTACAGGGACGTGTCCTCTCGTACCGTCGCGGGAGGCGATCCTATGAAGGCCGCCGAAATGGTCGCAGGTCGAAAGGTCTCGCCACGGGCCCTGCAGGACCATTGGTTCCGCGTCGTTGATGAAAACGAGGCGGCGGTGGGCGGTGTATGAGTATAGCTTGGCCGACACCGGTGGCGAGCGGTCGGGTTAACAACTTCTTCAACTTGAGCCTGCCTACGTCTGGTAGTCCACGAGGGCGGCCCTTCCTGGGAGGAGACGGATCTCTACGCCGTCTGACTTGCATGGCGTCGGCATGACGGACCGAGACACAGGGCATTCGCGGACGAAAGACAGCACCGAGCTCGCGAGAATGTTCGCGATATATTAGAGCATCCATTTGGGGCCGAAAACTGACAGTCCGCTCGCGCGGAATTGTTGGGGACTAAAAGACGTTGCCCATACGTGGCCGCGCTATCTTACCCTCCGTCTATTTCGTGCCACCAGCTATCATGGCTGAGGCGATGATCGAATGTCGCTACCCCATTTGCTGGCGGTCGCGGGCCTATGAATCCAGCGGAAGGTGGACCTGAACGTTGCAGACGGCGCCTTCTTCCTGAAGCCTCCCAATGTGTGCGGCCATCCACTGTTTTCGGTACACGGCCGCACTCTTTGTCGTTTGTCCCCAAAAATAGAAGCCCCAAAAAGCTTGTGAGCAGGCGTGCCGCTTTCTCCGAAGCGGTCTTTTGCGCGTCGCGAGGAACTATAAACGGAGCAGCAGGTTTGGTTGAGATGCCGGCACCGGTCCGAACATCCGAAAGGAGAGCAAGATGACGGGAGCAATAAAAGCGACGGCAATCGCCGGGGCCCTTGCCGTATGCGCATTGCCAGCATTGGCCCAGTCCAGCGGAACGCCGGTGCCCGCTGTCAAAGCAGAGGATCATGGCCCCGAACGGCCGTCCGACGGCACAGGACAGCCCCAGGATTCGATGAGGACAATGATGCGCCAGATGATGAACGAGATGATGCAGGAAAGGTCGCACGCAGATGGGCGCTCCCAGCCAGACCGTGAAAGTGGCGACCGCGGAAGCCGGGGCTACAGAATGGGACCGCGTGAACGAGACCGGATGGCCGAAGGTGGCGGCCGCACGGGAGCCAGAATGATGCATGGCGCAGCGATGCGAATGATGTTTGCCATCGTGGATGCCGACGGCGATGGATCGGTCTCACAGAGCGAAATCGAGGACTTTGTAGACCGCATATTCAATGCGGTAGACGAAAACGGCGACGGCCGCGTCGACATGGAGGAAATCCAATCCTTCTTCCATGGATACGGCAATCGGGAGGCGGATTGATCTTGGGCGTCGGCCGGTTAACACTCGGTCAGCCAAGTCTGAACAGCCCGACGAGTTCACGCCTGAGTGGATCCTTGCTACCTCAGGTGCGCTGCAATCCGCACATTCTATATAAGCGCTGAAGTTGCACGTATGATTTCCTCCGCGTTGTTGTTCACGGGACTTCTCCAGGATAAGCGCCGACGGATGCCGTAGAGGGAGGGTCATCGTTGGCGTTTCGCCAGATGGCTCTTCCTAAACCATCGCTGCTATTTCCATGCAGGCCTGCAGGTCGCTTGTTTCTTCGAGTGCCTCGAGTGGAGCGCGAACGCGCAACCATACGGCGTCACCGGTTCGTTGGGCCAGAACCGCCTTGACCGCTGGCACGACGGGCAGCTTCAGGAGCTTGCCAAGCAAGTGATCGATCAAGGGATCGTCCTCACCGCGCACGAGTTTCGCCAGCAGCGCCGGCGCGAAATTGGCCACCCCGCTGATCGCCCCGCTGGCGCCTTGCCTGACCGCTCTCGCCAGATGGCCTTCATGGCCTACGAGTATGGCGAGGTCGCGATGCTCGGCAAGCAGCGCCACTGTCTGCTCCCAGTCGCCGCTGGAGTCCTTGACGCCGGCGATGGCCTGCGGAAAGGCGACGCGCAGGCGCGCGACCAGTTTCGGGCCGATACGGACACCGGTAAGGCCCGGGATGTTGTAGAGGATGACGTCGCGGGCGGCCACGCCGGAGCGCTCCAGCACCTCACTGATCCAGCGATAGATGCCTTCCTCCGTTGGCTGCTTGAAATAGAAGGGGGGCGTCAGCAGGATGCCGCCGCAACCAGCCTCAAGCGATCGCCGGACGTGGTCGCCTGCGTCCTCGGACGACGGCCCGTAGACACATTCGATCAGGCTGCCGGCGTCGATGCCGGCCGCGGCCGTTCTCTCGTAGAGGGTCGCGCGGACCGAGGCCGAAATTGATATGCCTTCGCCGGTCGTGCCGAAGGCGGTTACCACCCGCATACCTTGCCCCAGCAAGTGTCCAGCGTGTGCGACGAAGCGGGGCCAGTCGATTGCGCCACTTTGCTCAAACGGTGTTGTCAGCGCCGCGCTGAGGCCGATCTTCTTGCGCATGTGATGGTCTTCGGACACAGGTATTATCCTTGATCAATTGGCGGGATTTCGAGGAGCATTCGGCGCAACGATCCAAGATCGGCTGGCGTCCGCCCGGTGAAGATACGGAAGGCTTCGACACCTTGGTGAAAGAACAGCTCGAAACCGCTGAGAACCTTGATGCCCGCCGCCTCCGCCTGCTGTTTGAACTGCGTGTCGACCGGCGTGTAGACGGCGTCGAATGCCCAGCGCAGCTCCCGCAGCAATTCCAGCCGCGCCGGAGAGCCCGGATGTCCGTGCATGCCGAGCGGCGTGCAATTGACGATGCCTCCCGCGCCGTCCATCGCCGGACCGACGTCGACGCCGGAGGACGTTGCGACAGCGCCCTTCGAGGCGGTCGCGATCGCGGCGGCTAGTGACCGCGCTTTGCCGGCATCTCTGTCGATGATGGTCAGGCCATCAGCCCCGAGGGCCAGTAGTCCGAAGGCCACGGCCTTGCCGACTCCTCCGGCTCCGATCAGGACGACCTTGCCCGGCGCCATGTCGTCGAAGACTGCGCGATAGGCGGCGACGAAACCCGTATGGTCGGTGTTGTAGCCCCGCGCGCAATGCGGGTCGAACACCACTGTGTTGACCGAACCGATGCGTCTGATCAGGTCGTCGTGTATGCACAGCCTGGAGACCACCATCTCCTTGTATGGATAGGTAACATTGATGCCGCGAAGACCGGCGTCGCGGCAGGCGTCGAACACGGCGTCGAAGTCCTTACCCATCTCGCGCGGGATGAAGAGGTCATAGCTGACGTCCAGGCTGCTGAGGCGGCCGGCGAGACGATGCAGGTCCGGCGAACGCGAGCGCTTTATGTTGTCGCCGATCAACCCAAGCCTGACCGGGTCGGTGAGGCCGGCACTTCGGCGATCGTGCGGAGCCGTGCTCATCCCTGGTATCCGAACTGCCTCGGCAACCACAGCACGATTTCCGGAAACAGCATCATTAGCAGTAGCGCAAAGACCAGCACGCCGATGAATAGCCAGATCTCGCTGATGATTTCGCGCAGCGGAATGCGCGTCGTCGCATTGATGACGAACAGCACGACCCCATAGGGTGGCGTAATCAGCCCGATCATGGTGTTGACCACCACCACGACGCCGAAATGCACAAGGTCGATCCCGAGCAGCCGGCAGGTCGGAATGAACAGCGGTACGATGACCAGTATGATCGTCGAAGCGTCGAGCAGACAACCAAGCAGCAGCAGCAGCACGTTGACTATGAACATGAAAGCGAGTGGGGATATGTGCAGTCCCTGCAGCGAGGCTGCCATGTGGGCCGGAATGTTTTCGCTGGCGACGATGTAATTGAAGATCAGGGCGCCGCCGATGACCAGGCCAACGGCAGCGGACGAGCGTGCGCTTTCTGAAAGGATGCCATAAAGCTTCCGCCAGCTCAGCGCACGATAAAACACGCCGGCCAGTACCAGCGCATAGGCGGCCGCGACGGCTGCCGCTTCGGTCGGCGTCGTCGCGCCGCCATAGATGCCGTAGAGCAGGATGACCGGCATAAGCAGCGCCGGAAATGCATTGAGAGTCACCTTCGGCAAGGCTCGCAGAGGCACGGCTTCCTCGACCGCGAAATCGCGCTTGCGGGCGACCCACGCGTTGAGGCCCATCAGCACCGCGCCCATCAGCAGCCCAGGCAGAATGCCGCCGAGGAACAGGAAACCGATCGAGGCATCCGAAACCAGCGCGTACATCACCATCGGGATCGACGGCGGGATGATCGGCCCAATCGTCGAAGCGGCGGCGGTGATGGCGGCGGCGTAGCCGCGCGGATAGCGGCCGTCCCTGGTCATCATCTCGATGATGATCTTGCCGAGGCCGGCCGCATCAGCAACTGCCGAACCCGACATGCCGGAAAAGATCAGATTGGCGACGACATTGACATGCCCGAGTCCGCCGCGCAGGCGCCCTACGATCGCCACGCAGAAGGCCAGCAGCCGCTCGCTGATCGTGCCAGCGTTCATGATGTTGGCGGCGACGATGAATAGCGGTACGGCCAAGATGATGAAGCCGTCATAGAGCCCCTGGATGATCTGCTCGGCGGCAAGCCCCAGGTCCTGACCTTTGACTGCAAGATAGACGATCGCCGCCACGATCATGGAATAGGCGACTGGCGTGCCAATCCCAGCGAGGACGAACAGCGCCAGCAGGCAAAGAGAGAAAGCGGCGGTCACAGCGGCGTCGCTTCGTCATGCGGCTCGGGCGCGCCGCCGCGGGCAAGTTGCCATAGGCGCAGCGCGTAGCGCACGATCACGGCAACGGCGAACAGCCCATAGACGCTGAACACGACGTCGAGCCGGATGCGCAGCGTGGCACTTTTTTTGATCTTGTAGAAGGCGAGGTAGTCGTATGTTGCCGGCAACGCCGCCAAGAAACCAGCGACAATCGCCGCCGCCGAGATCAGCGCGAAAACGCGCTGGGTCCGGCGGCTGGCAATCAGGTAGAACAGGTCGAACGTGACGTGGTCGCGCTCGGTGAGCACGAATGCCGAACTCCAGAACACCAGCCACAGCCAGGTCGTCAGGCACACTTCCAGTGTCCATCCGAGCGGATCGTTGATCACGTAGCGCGTGAATATCTGCAGGATGAAGGCGATGAACATGGCGGCGAGAAGCGCCACCGCCACGTTATCGGCCCGCGCCTGCAACCAGCGGATGGTTGCGGACATCGGTCTTTCCCGGCTCAGAGGGCGTTGATCTTGTCGACCATGCCTTCCGGCCAGTCCTTGGCGAAGTCGGAGTCCAGATAGGCCTTCTGCACATGTTTGCGGAAGGCGTCGACGTCGGGTGCGTAGACTTTCAAACCCTTGTCCTTGAAGAACTGCTCGAGTTCCGATTCCAGCTTCAGCTGCTTTTGCCGTCCGGACTCGGCTGCATCGTCAGCCGCCTTCTGCACCGCCGCCTGCTGATCGGGTGCAAGCCCGTCCCAGACCTTTTTCGAAAAGGCGAGGTAGTTCAGATCCACGAGGTGACTGGTCAGGCAAATCTGCTTGGTGACCTCATAGAATTTGGAGTCCTTGTCGGACGGCAGCGGATTGTCCTGGCCGTCGATCGCGCCGGTCTGAAGGGCTGTGTAGATTTCGGTAAACGCCACTGGCACCGGATTGGCGCCGAGCGCCTTGCCAAGAAACTGCCAGGCATCGGTACCGGGCATTCTGAGCTTGACGCCGGCCAAATCGTCCGGGGTCTTGATTTCCTTGTCGATGCGGAGGTTCAATTGGCGGCGGCCGAGATACATCACCGTCAAGAGCTTGACGCCGAGCTCATTTTCCACCTTCTTTTTCATCGGCCCCATGAAGTCAGCCGCGAAAACCTTCTTCTGATGTTCGGCGTCGCGATGAAGATAGCCAGCGGTAAAAATACCCCATTCGGGATAGAGCGATGCCAATTCCTGCGCCGAGGTGATCGACATTTCGAGGTTGCCGCGCGCAATTGCTTCCAGCTCGGTGCCTTGCTTGAACAGTTCGGCGTTCCAGTGCGGCTCAAACGTGGCGAAGGCGCTGACTGAGGGGGCGAACACACTGGTCAGCGCCACCGCACGCTGGTCGCCCGGTGTCGCCGGTGACGATAGCCTCAGTGTGATCTTGTCCTGCGCCAGGGCGCGGTTGACGCGTGAGGCGTACATGGCACCGGCTACGGCGAAAGCGGTTGTGCGGAGAAACCTGCGGCGATCGATCGTGATAGTGGTCATGCTTTTCCTCCCTGAATTGCATGTCGGGCGACGTCACGCCCAGTCCTCACGCATCGAGCATCGCACGACAACCTTCCTCCTTCAACCCACGTAGCGCAGGACGTCAGATATTCGGAGTTTTGTATGACAATTCGCCTCACATTGGAGAGCAGTCGCTCGCATCCCCCGCGGTCGCGCTGGACAGCATCCTTGCGAGCGTGAGGAGCTTCGAAGTCCTCAGGACGGTGGCCCCGATGTATGGTATTTCGAGAAACTTATGATATTCCTGTCAAATGCTTGCGAACGCGTCCGACGCCACGATATCGGATACGGCCTATCGGCAGATACGGGCCGATATAATCTTTGGCCGACTTGTTCCCGGCGAGAAGCTCAAGCTGGAAAGACTGAAGGGCCTCTATGGAGCCAGCGTCTCAACCCTGCGGGAAATACTAAACCGCCTGGCTTCCGATGGGCTCGTCGTTGCAGAAGGACAGCGGGGCTTCGAAGTTGCGCCGGTCTCGCCAGGGGACCTCAAGGAAATTGCTGCGTTGCGTCAATTGCTCGAATGCCACGCGATGGAATTGTCATTCGGCGCCGGCGATGTGGAATGGGAGGGCAAGGTGGTGTCGGCCCACCACAAGCTACACCAGATGGAAATCAGGATGATTAGCGGAGACCGGTCGGTCACCAAGGAC
This sequence comes from Mesorhizobium salmacidum (SeqCode), assembly GCF_037179605.1. Lineage (NCBI taxonomy): Bacteria > Pseudomonadati > Pseudomonadota > Alphaproteobacteria > Hyphomicrobiales > Phyllobacteriaceae > Mesorhizobium > Mesorhizobium salmacidum (SeqCode). The sequence continues at coordinate 36,404 of NZ_JAPYKS010000029.1, read as the reverse complement.
TGGAAACGCTACGACTGGGAGTTCCACCAGTCGCTGATCTCCGCCTGCGGGTCCCGTGCGCTTATGGAAACGCATGCCGCGATTTTTGACAAATATTTGCGGTATCAGATGATTTCGCTGACTTTTCGTGGGCAAATCGCCGCCGACGAACACCGACAGTTGCTGGATGCAGCGTTGACCCGGGATGTGGTCACGGCGCAGACCGTGCTGCGCCGGCATGTCGAGGCAGGCGTCAAGCATGGTTTGACCGCCTGAGCGGAATGCCTTGGCGGCAGCCACACTGCGGGGCAGGAACTGCCCGCGCGTCGTCCCGGAGATCGGCGCATCTATAATCGCGTCTTATGTAGGACGCGCCACTTCCGGCGCGACCTAATGCGTAGGCCCGATACAGATTGCCGCGCGCTTGTTCCCACGGCGTCGCCGACAACGAAATCTCCAGCACCGAACAACGATGCCCGCAATCTGATCAGTGAAAACGGGTTCAGAGACACCCCGAGTGGTGACAACCCTCGGAACTCTTTAAAGGGCTACTGAGGTGGCGGCGCAGGACCATCAACTATGCCTGAAATCTTCGAAAAAATGGGCTCACCAAACGCACCAAGTGCAATCCTTGTGAATGCTGTCTCAGTTTAAGACTCCTTAGAATCTTGCCCTTCTCCTGCAGCTCACGATGACGTCCACGACGCCCATTCCCGGCAAAGGTTAAGGTCGCTGCGACCAGTCAGATGCGTCCGCCTGAACGAACAGGTAAATGACGATGGCCAGCAACACCGCTAGCATTATCCAGATCATGAGTTTCGAGATGTTCACAGGCAGCAGATAATCGGATGGCGCTCAGGCAGCAATTCACATTTGCGCATGGGAGCGTTTGATGGATAAGATTGCACGATCGCATTATCGCTCTTGATCGGCCCCTTTTCTTAGCGTTCCCTGATGCGTTGTGACGAGATCGATTTTGGAACCGGGATTCGCTGTCGCTGCTGGGGTCGCCCTGTCGACTGCACTCGGCTATCTCGCCTACGCTTGGCCGGGCGACGCCGTGCCCATGCTGGAATGGCTCGCCAGTCCGCTTACGTTCAGCACCCTTCTCTGGGCCGCGCTCGGAGCGATGTTCGGGCACAGCGCCTTGCAATTCCAGCGAGGCCGCACAAGTGTCAGCCGCAAAATGCAGCGCGACGAAACACCATAACGGACAAGAGCCTGCTAGAGATGCGGAGGCGGAGGTGAGCACCACGCGCGTATCGCGCTGCGAACCATTGTCCCACTGAGTGTCGTCAAACTTCTGCGCCTGTGAAGCTGAGGGTGCGGGAAGGGCGGAGACGCAAGCCCCAGGATCCGGAGTACACGCCGTCGCCGTTAGTCTAGCACGACACCAGCCCGGCGGCCTGAGGTCAACTCACCGAGAGCAGATAGCCTGGCAACGTCTTCAAACCATCGGTCACGAAGCATTGCGTAGGCGGCCTATTTTGCTTTACCCCGCATTGTTCCGTCTCCGACGAGTTTGTGATCAGGAACATATTGGCGCGACCAGATCGGCCGGAGCGCGTGGGAAGTCCATCCGGGCCTGCTCTCGGCACATCGCCGCTTCGGATTACGCGAACTTCGTCGCACCGGCGGTTCCAGTGGAGCCTCAGGGCCCTAGTTGACCTGATCAGACCAAACCTGAGGCCGCCATGAACGATCTTTCAATCCTCACCCTGGGGATGATCCTGCTCACCGCTTCTTTGGTGGCGATGATCTCCAGACGGCTGCAACTTCCTTACAGCGTCGGGCTTGTTGCGGCAGGTGTCGCCCTTGGCTTCATGCCCGGCGTTGCCGAACTCCCCCTCAGTCGGGATCTGATTTTCACGGTGTTTTTGCCACCGCTGATCTTCCAGGCGGCACTTGCGATCGAGTGGCGTTATTTTCGGGTGAATCTGCCGGTCACCATTCTGCTCACGTTTCCCGGGGTCGCGATTGCCGCCGCAGTGGTTGCGGCTGGCATGCATTTGCTGCTCGGATGGACTTGGATCGGTGCCGGGCTGTTCGGCGTGCTGATAGCGGCGACCGATCCGGTGTCGGTTATCGCGGCGTTCAAGGAGATGAAGGTTCAGCCCCGCCTCGCTCTGCTTGTCGAATCAGAAAGTCTGCTCAATGACGGCGCAGCCGCGGTTGGCTTCGGAATCCTCGCGACAATCGCGGCAGGCGCCGAAGCGACGTCCCTGAGCATTGCTGGGTCGCTGCTCTGGACGGTCGCGGGTGGGATTGCCTCCGGCGCGGCCGTGGCAGCTGTGCTCCTTGTGATCGCCGGCCGGACCGAAGACCATCTCGTTGAAATTACCCTGACGACCATCGCGGCCTATGGTTCGTTTCTGCTTGCGGAGGATCTTGGCATGTCGGGCGTGCTGGCTACTCTCACCGCAGGCTTGATTGTCGGCAACGTCGGCTGGAAAGGCGCTATTTCCGCCAATGCCAGAAGTCACGTTCTGGCGTTCTGGGAGTACGCGGCCTTCCTGGCAAATTCGATCGTGTTCATCCTGATCGGCGGCCATGAAGCCCATCAGCCGTTTGGGATATTCGCAGGCACCTCGGCGGTCGCTGTCATGCTCGTGCTGGTTGGTCGGACCTTGGCCATTTATCCTTTCTGTGCCCTCCTTGCTGCGACGCCCCTCAAGGTGGATGCAAGCTACCAGCACATTTTGGTCTGGGGCGGTCTGCGCGGCGCGCTTGCTCTGGCCCTGGCGCTCGCACTTCCTGAAAACATCGCCGAGCGCAGTCAAATAATCGTTGTCGCATTCGCAGTCGTTGCCTTTTCCATCTTTGTCCAAGGCTTGACCATGCCGTGGCTCATCAGACGAATGGGTCTGACCGCCGAAAGCGCGGGTTCGGCTAGACGCGACCGCAGCAGCCGGTGAACAAGTCGACGGCGTTCTGGGGTTCTCGGCTGCTGAAGGCGCTGTGCTGTCACCACGACTGAAAAGAGATGCCACTCGGTTGCACCCGGGCTGCACCGGGCGTGCGGCGCGTGCCTGTCCACCAGACCGCCATGCACCGTTTGCGAACTGAGCGCAGCGCCCAGTTGAGCGTGAACGACAACAATCAAGGGTGACGCGTTCAACCAGCGCAGCGACCTGTCCCAAGCTGATCCGTCACGCCGAGCGCGACGGATGTCGTGTGGGCCTGGCGAGCTCTCCCCACTCAGCAGCTGCTCGCAGAGGCTGCTTGTGAGGGTCTGCCGGGTGCAACGGCGCTGCGTGGTCCGGGTTGCGGGACCTGATTCCAGTCGCGCGCCTGCGGTCGCGGGACGACCAGGAACACCAGATCGCCCCAGCTAAACACCGACATAGCGTTGCAAGAGTTCGGGCTGCGCCTTGATCTCCGCGGCAGGGCCTTCGTGGACGATATGACCGTTGTTGATGATGTAGACGCGCTTTGCCAACGACAGCGTTGCAGCCAGGTTCTGTTCGACCAGAACGAGGGTGTGGCCGGCCTCGGCTAGGTCGCGGCAGGTGCGAACGAGATTCTGTACGATGACAGGTGCAAGGCCCTCGAACGGCTCGTCGAGCAGGACGATTTTCGGGTCCCGAACAAGAGCGCGGGCGATCGCCAGCATCTGCTGTTCGCCGCCCGAAAGATCGGTACCCCGGCTGCCGCGGCGCTCTTTCAGCCGTGGGAACATCTCGTATATACGCTCGAGCGGCCATCTGTTGTCGGCGGCCAATCCAGCCAGGATGATGTTGTCTTCAACGGTCAAGCTGCCGAAGATGCGGCGATCTTCGTGGACCAGCTGCATTCCGCGTCGAGCTATGCTGTGTGCCTTCCTGCCGGCCAGTTCCTCACCATCCAGCTTGATACTGCCCGTACGCGGGCTCACAACACCCATCAGGCTCTTCAGCGTCGTCGACTTGCCGGCGCCGTTCCTGCCAAGAAGCGCGATCACCTGGTGCTTTTCAACACGCAACGACACGTCGAATAGAATGTGGCTGTCACCGTAGTAGCTGTTCAGCCCGGCGACCTCGAGCAGGCTCATGCTACCTCCTCGTGGATCCCGCCGAGATACGCTTCCTGCACCTTTGCATTGGCCTTGATCTCCTCTGGCGTTCCTTCCACGAGGACGCGGCCCTCCTGCAGCAGCGGGGTGATCGCCCTAATTTATTTCGCCTACTGCTACCCGGTTCTGCGTTTCACGCGTTGGGCGGAGCGTAAGGTCGGCGGCACCCGTTTCATAATCTCGATTGAGCCCGCAGTTGCCGGCAACGGAGGTGTGATCAGGCTCTGGACACGCGCGGCACGCGGACAGGCACTTTCGGGTGCGCAAACGTCTCGAAAATCTCCCGCACCGCGGCTGGCGCCAGTGAGCCGGCCTTCGCCTGGAAGCGCTCGAGCATCGCCCCCTAGGCGGCTGAGGCGCGAAGAAGCGTGCTTCCAGATCGTCCAGGCCTTCAAATATCATCTGCTCAAAGGCGGGGTTTGCCAGCCAGGCCGGGAAGCCGCGCAAGACCATCCCAAAGTTGATGTCGAAGCCCTCCTGGGCAATCTCGCCGCCTATGCCTCGGGTATCGGTCAGAGCATCGTTTCCCTGCAGCGGGCCCGCGACTTCAACGAGAAGATCGCGGCCGTCACTGCCTCGCGGCCTTCACCGGTGGCCTTGCGAAAGAGGTTCTCGGCAACCTGGCGTTGGCCTTGGTCTGAGGTGATGAAGTTCCTATCGATGTCCTTGCGCAGAGTCTTGGGATCGTTGCCGATGAAACCGGCAAGGTCGGGTTCCGGCACGCGGTAGCCGGCCAAAGCCTCAACCTGGCGGCGATCAAACCCATCGGGTGTATGCCGCGGCCGGGCATCAGGCAGCCTGCTGGGGCCGCTCGGCGGCAACCGCAGACGCAATCAGGACGCTGCTCATGAACGATGCTGGCGGCGAGGTTCATCCTCTACAATAGTGCCCACTTGCTCGTCTCGAACTTAAGGGGGGAACCCGCATCAATTTCAATAGTTCTTGGCAGGTCAAAGGGGACCAAAGTGCGGCCTAAAAGTTTCGGTGCATTGTCGGCTTTCAGAAATGCGGTCCCGACCGGACGCAGGTTCGCCCGTTGCCTCGACGCTCTCAAGTATGTCGCGGTGGCAATTGCCACGTGTCTCTTCACCCTGGTGGCCATAAACCTCACAGCCGAACCGCGTGTCCTGCGATCGATTGTGCCGCATCGTTTTGACGCGACCGATCCACAATTCGCGCGAAGCATGGCCGCTTATTCGCAAGGACAGGTATTCGAGGCAAACGCTGTGCAAACGCTGGTCAATGGAGATGAGATCTTCCCAGCGATGCTGCAGGCCATCCATGCGGCTCGGTCGACCATCGACATGGAAACTTACATCTATTGGTCCGGAACGGTCGGCTACGAGTTCGCCAATGCCTTGGCCGCGAAAGCGCGGGAGGGCGTCGAGGTTCGTGTGCTGGTGGACTGGGTCGGCAGTCTGCCATTCGACGAGGATCTCATCCACATCATGACAAGCGCGGGCGTGCGGTTTCAGCGCTACCGGCCTATCTACTGGTACACGCTTGACCGGGTGAATAACCGGACGCATCGGAAGCTGCTGATCGTTGACGGACGGTTCGCCTTTACCGGCGGGGTGGGTATCGCAGACAACTGGCTGGGGGACGCCCGCAACCCTGATGAATGGCGCGACACCCACTACCAGATCGAGGGCCCTGCTGTATCCGCCTTCCAGGCAGCCTTCGCTGAGAACTGGCTCGAGACCGCGGGCGAGACTTTGCAGGGAGAGAAGTTCTACCCGCCACCGGAAGCAGCGGGAGCACTGAGTGCTCAACTGGTGCTATCTTCACAGCCAAATGGCTCCGAAGGCATGGAGCTGATGATGTTGGCTGCGATAGCCGCCGCCAAAGAACACCTTCGGATAGGGATGGCCTATTTCGTCCCCGATGAGATTGCCTTGCAGCAAATATTGGACGCCAGAAAAAGAGGGGTGGCGGTTGATGTAATCTGTCCCAGCGGCCTGACAGATGTTCCCATCGTTCGAAAAGGCTCTCGCTATTTCTGGGGTGATTTGCTCAAGGCCGGAGTTCGGATTTATGAGTTCCAGCCCACCATGTACCACCCTAAACTCCTGATCGTTGACGATGTATGGGCGAGCTTTGGTTCAACCAACCTGGACGAGCGGTCTTTGCGGCTGAACGACGAAGCCTCTCTGAACGTCTTCGGCCGGGATTTTGCGCGCACGCAAATCGACTTGTTCAACGAAGACCTCAAGCGATCAAGGGAGATCAGTTTTGCCGAATGGCAATCGCGTCCATTGAGCGAGAAGGTCACGGACTGGATGGCCAGCAGGGCGCATTCACAACTTTAGATGTTTAGCCCCGGCATTTGCTGAAGCGAATTGAATCTGGAGCGTCCCGGTTGTGATGCCACGCCTTGCATATGAACTCGTAGGGTTAGTTTGCCGCTCATGCGTGGAGACATGATGGCTCCGATCTCACAGCGCATGGGCCGAGGCTCGCGGAGGACTTTTGCGGTTGTGGGTCCGACACTGGTCGAACTCGCACGTTATCGGCCCGCGCACGGTCAGGCCCGACTTCATCGAAAAGCTGCCGCTGGACGGCCTTTCAAGCAGGATAGGCTGGTCGCGACGGAGATGGCCCCAGGCCCATCACCCCGCGCTGGCGATGGATACTCGGCTCGGGGAAAGCGGCATGGCGTCGACGCGGCCCCCCGCCCAATGGCGCAGTATGCGGACCTCGCCCAGAAGCTCTGCTGAACCTTCAGGCCTTCCAGGAGCATCGCTTCGCTTTTCTCCCGCTCGGAGATGACGGAGTAGCCGCGTTGCGTGAACGTTATGTTTTCGCCAAGTCGTTTTGACCAGCTCTCCCATTCACGCACGGTGAGCGCGAAGAGTTCAGTCCAAGCAAGCGATAGGAAGCCCGGTCCGATGAGAATGGAACCGGTCGGAACCGACGCCCTTCATCATGCCATTTGCCGGCTTTCGCCCGGGCATGTCCGTACTTGATGCTCGCCCGTTATTGTCACAGGCAGCGATGTCAGGTTCCAAATATACCGTCGTTCCTGTGCTTGGACCTTTTCCGGTCACTGCCTATTTCAGCTTGCTCGGGCCTCTTACTCCCTCGCGTGAGTTAAAATGCGGAATACCGGCCAATGGGCAATCGCTTCACGCAGTTTGCTGAAAAGCTTGCCTTCTTTGTTGATGGCAGATCGAACTTGAACGGCAGCCCATCCGGCTTTCATCGTCCCGCCGACATGGCAATGGCAGACGACAGCGTGCAACTGCCAATCCGTAAGCTCGAAGAAGCGTTTCGCTTCGCCATACGTATCGTTCTTCAGCCCTTCAGCCCGCAAAGTTGGATCGGCGAAAGCGATGCTGAGCGCGGAGCCGAGGGACTGGGTTTTGTCGCGCACGTCCAAGGTCATGTATTCCGTCCCGGGGAAGGCGGCGAGGCACCGCTCGGGATTTCGCTCGAGCAGCATGGCCCAGTGTTCCAAACGCTGGCGCCGCGTCATAGCCGGAAAGGATGCTTCGACTTCCGCGACGCCATGCAGTTCCGCAAGTGTCTGATGTTTCATGGCCATCTCCTATTGGCGAGGCCTTCGCCTGCAACAGGCCGAAGTAGCCTCAGTCGTCCCTATGCAGGCGAACCTGCAGCCCGTCGGGAAGTTCCACTGGCGAGAAAATTTGACAAGCGGCTGCTCCGATTTCCCGCTGTCTCGGTGCCTTGGACCATGCCATGCAACGAGTTGCTTCGATGCTTGGACCAAACGTCGGAGCAACGGGTAATCCTTCAGATCCTTGTAAGGCGTGAGATCTAATCCCGGATACGCAGCGAAGCTGTTCGTCATCGATCGCTTTCTCATGGCTCTTAATGACGCTTTGGTAGTGCCGCCAGGTCAGGCCACCCTCTGACCGCGTCTCTTTCGACGCGCGAAGCGATTTGATGAGCGTGCAGATAATGAAGGCGCAACTCGTTCAAGAGAGCTTTTCAACAATTTCGTGGCACACCAGAAACGGTTCCAGGCGCACGTCCTCGCCTCTCCATCTGATGGTGCGCGGCAGGTGTCGGTCGACGTAAATTTTCATTGCATCGCTGCTTTACCCAGCAATGTAAGGAAGATCGAGCTGGTGGCTGACCTTAAACTCGTCGATGAAGCACGGATACGACATCAGACAGAACGAGGTCGCTGATATCTTCAGAGCTATGACGGACCTCGTCGGCTAATTTCACGTCCGCTCCTGCTATTTGGCTGCCGAAGCGCCCGCCCGAAGGCGAACGCTTCGAGATGACTTTTTTACTTATTGACGATGATACGCTGCTTGTCGCGGTTTTGTGCGTAAGTTGCCTTGTCGTAGGCAGTCTGCGCCTCCAGCTGGTCCTTAGTGAAGTTCGTATAGAGGTAACGGTTGCCGTTTTTGTCGGTCATGAACTTGAGGTTCTCCATACCGACGGCGACCTCCTTTTCGCCGATGCCCAGAAAGCCGCCTACATCAACGATTATCGAGTCGACCTTCTTGTCACCGGTCAGGATAACGTCGCCGATCTCGCCGACCTTCGCATCATCTGCGCCATAGACGTTGGTTCCGATCAGATTTGCCGCACTGATTTTGTCTGACGGCATTTCGGTCAAGGTCGACTTGTCGATCGAGGCCGTCGCAGTCGTATCGGTTTTGCCATTAGCCGCTTGGCTGTCGGCGGTGCTGTTGGTCGGCTGGGCCGTTGGGACTGCCGCAGTATCGTAAGCCTTCGTATCGAAATTGGGCTGAGCTTTAAGCTCATCCTTGGTCGTCTTTGCGACCAACCAGCGATCGCCCTTCTTGTTGATCCATTCAAGCTTGTTGAAGTCGTAGGCCACATTTTTTTCGCCCACACCAAGGAAACCGCCGACGCCAATGACGACGAGTTTGGCGTTCCCGTCCTTGTCCAGGACAATGTCATTAACATCGCCGATCTTCGTCGCGTCATCGGCGCTGCTGTCATAGACCGCGGCTCCCATGATCTTCGAGACGAGTTTGCCATCGGTGACCGGGGCAACAGCCTCCGTCTGGGTAGCAGGCTTGCTGGTATTTGCGGCCTGTGCACCGGCCGTGCAGAGCGCTGTCGACATGAGAGCCGCCGTCGCTATCGTAGTTAGGATCTTCCGCATCATTGTGAAATTCCTCCTGTTGCCTGGTTGGTGACGTCGGTAGCTGCCAACGCCCTTTCGACCAACGAAAACAACGGCCCTAGGTTCCGGGAGTAGGTCCATGGTCCTAACGATATAGACTGATGGCTCATGCAGAACCTGATGCTACGTTGGCGACAGGGGTAGCGCGGCTACTTCGGGAAGAGAGCCATCCCTGGGCCCGCAGGCGAGCATTCCTGGCGGCGTTTCGCGCGGCGCCCGGTCCCCAAGCTGGCTCTCTCATATTTTGGATCCGAACGGGACTCCGAGTTGGCCAGTTCGCCAGCACCTTCACCCCGCGACGGTCACGCGCTGCGCTACGCCAACGGCTCCGCGCCAGCGCCCGTGGCTCCACCCGCCCAGCAGGGCATACCCAACGCCGGGAACGAACTCAGAACTGGATAGAAACTGGGGCAACGTCACGTTCAGCTCATATCCGGAACGCCAGGACCTCCGGTTGGATTTCGAGCCGGTGCATAGCTCCGCCTGTGGCGATGAAGTACAGCCGAACCGCCTCGATCCGATTGACAAGCTCGGCCTTGACGGGCTTACGACTTTGCACGGGCCTTCTTCCCCAACCAAGACGATCCCGAACCTGGTCCACTGGTTCCTCGCATCCAAAACGTAAAACGCCGGTCTAAACGCCGAAAAGCAGAGCGCCTCTGCGTGATCTCGCTTAAACTGCGAGGGGCATGTTGACCGCCACAAGAAAGGGGTTGCGTTATGAGGCTCCTTCATCGCGTTCCCGGCGCTCCGAGCGATCCACACCAGGCAGCGACTAATTGAGAACTGGTGCCTGTTTGGGGCCGCTAGGAACTCGGGCCTCGTGCGACAGCTTTCCGCGCAGGCGAGCGGCGCTTGCCGCCGGTTTTTGACCCGGACTTGCGCTTTGAAAGGTGCGCAAGCAGAGCTGCCAAAGTCAGCGCATTAAGAACCCGCGTCCTGGGCACTCCTCCCTTGCGGGCCATCTCGACACCCCAATGCATGTGGTCGAGTTCGCGGATTGAATGAGCGTCCGGATTGATGCTGAAGATGCAGCCGTAGTCGAGCGCCTGTTGATGCCACCGCCAGTCGAGATCGAGCCGCCACGGATGCGCATTGATTTCGATAGCGACGCCATATTTTGCGCACGCTCTGAGGACCTTGGCGACGTCCAGGTCATAGCCGGGACGACGCAACAACTGGCGACCGGTCATGTGCCCGATAATTGTCGTGAGGGGATTCGCGATTGCCTCAATGATACGCTCTGTCTGCTCTTTCTTAGGCAACTTGAAGCGGCTGTGCACGCTCGCGACAACGAAATCAAACTGCTTCAAGACGTGGTCCGGATAATCAAGCGAGCCGTCGGCCAGGATGTCTGCCTCGATGCCCTTCAGGACACGGAATTTACCACCGTACTTCGTGTTCAGCCGATCCGCGTCGCGGTGCTGTTCAGTGATCTCCTGCAGTGTGAGCCCGCCCGCGTAGTGGGCAGACTGCGAATGGTCGGCGACACCAAAGTATTCAAACCCGCGCTTACGTGTCGCTTCAGCCATTGCCTCAAGCGTTTCGGTGCCATCGGATGCGGTCGTGTGAGAATGCAGGATGCCATGCAGATCTCCGTCCCGGACGAGGGGTGGTAGCTGCTGGCTCGCTGCCCGCTCAATCTCGTCCCTGCCTTCGCGCAGTTCGGGTTCGATGAACTGCAGGTCCAACGCTTCGTAGATTTCCTCCTCTGTCGCTGCTGCGATCAGCTTTCTGCCGCGATAGAGCCCGTCGGGTTTGAGGGCGAACCCTCTCTCGGTCGCGTACATCTTCAACTGCTCAAGATGGGCGGCCGAACCGGTTGCTTCGAGAAGGCTCGCGCCAAAGTGCTTCTTGTCTGTGACCACAAGTGTGAGGGTGGACTGCTCGATCGCGGTCCGCTTCTTCCCCATTGCGACCAGTGCGAGGTCGGTGACCAGTTCGCAACCGCGCCGGAAATCACCGGCAATTTCCACGCGCGAAAACTCGGGATGCTCTTGCTTCACCGACATGATCGCATGCTCAAGAAGAGCGGCGGCCTTGTGCAGGTGAAGCTGTGTTTCGCCGCTTCGCGCGATAGGGAGGTTCTGCAGAATTTTTGTCTGAAGCGAAGCACCGAGGCCTTTGACTGGCCGGATTCGATCTGCCTTTGCGGCGGCTTCGAGCTCAGCCAACGAGTTCACGCCGAGCGCCTGATGAAGCTTCAGGATCTTGTCGGGCCGAAGCCCTGGTACGGTAAAAAGCTCCATCACACCTGCCGGCACCTCGTCGCGCAGCTTCTCAAGGCGTGGATGCGTGCCCGTTTCATAGAGCTTGCGCACAATATCTGCGATCGCGTTACCGATCCCCGGGATCCTGATGAGGGCGCCCGCGGCGATGATCCGGTCGAGCGGCTGCGACAACGCAGCCAGACTGTCGGCAGCGCGCAGATATGCTTTGGTGCGATAGGGGTTGTCCCCGCGCAGCGCCGTGCGATGTCCGTATTCCCTTAGGAGGCTGGCGACTGTCCTGGTATCGGTTTTTGCCATGGTCGAGGCAAACGGGGCCAATCTTCGCAGGTTCCAATCAGGCCAAGGCAACGAAGCCGTTACCAGCCTTACTGCCTTCGCGGAGTGGGGCTACAAATTAGGCAATGATTGGTCGGCTCGCCCCCATCCCGCCAGAGATTTGCTGGTTGCGCGTTTCTTCAATTCAGAAGCGTCGCCGACGTGGAAATGCGAGGGCGCATCAATCGTCTTCATTTCCGCCCAGGTGATCGGCGCCGCGACCGGAGCGCCCGATCGGGACCTTGCGCTGTAGGGCATGATCGCGGTCGCCCCACGCTGGTTGCGCAAATAGTCCACAAAGATGCGACCCTTCCGGCGCTTCTTCGACAACCCGGCCGTAAAGTGAGAGGGATCGCTTTGAGCGACCGCTTGCGCGAGGCGATGCGCGAAGTCTTTCACTTGCGGCCACTCGGCCTGAGGGGTGAGCGGCGCGATCACATGCACTCCTTTGCCTCCGGTCAGCATCGGGAATGTCGTAAGTCCCAATGATTTCAGAATATCACGAAACTGGAAAGCTGCGGCCCGGACAGCTTCAAAATCGAGACCCACATCGGGGTCGAGATCGAAAACGAGGCGGTCGGCCTTTTCGATATCCTCGATCCGAGCTCCCCACCCATGCAGCTCGATCGTTCCCATCTGTACGCAGGTCATCAGCCCATCGGCATCGTCGACATAAAGGTATGGCTCCTCGTGGCCGTCCTTTTCAGTGATACCGACGTGGTGGACTTTGTCGCCAAAGCTCCCGGCATCATGCTTCTGGAAGAAGCACTTCTTGGCCCGGCCTTGGGGACACCGAACCAGACTGATCGGTCGACTCCCAACCCAAGGAAGCATGATCTCAGCGACGGCCGCGTAGTGGTCGGCGAGCTGACCCTTGGTGATATTCGACTCCGGATAGATCACGCGGTCACGGTTGCTGATGGCGATGGTCTTCGCCGGCGACGTGGTCAGCTTGGCTGTGCGACGTTCCGTCTCCAGCACGACCGCCTCCGGCTTCTTGTCTTCGCGCAGACCGAGGTAGCTCGGATGTCTCAGCGTTCCTTCGTTAGTCATCTCGGTGAAGGCAATCTCCGCGACCAGCTTGGGGCGAAGCCAGTGTGCTCCGCGAACTTCGGCTCGCGGCGCCGCGACGGTCGCGGCCTTCTGCTCGAGCGGTGCCATGATCTCCATGAGACGGAAAAGTTCAGCTGTATCGAAGCCGGTACCGACTTTTCCGGCATAACGCAGCTTGCCGCCATCATGCACTCCAAGGATCAATGACCGGAACGCGCGGACCTTTTCGGACGGCGTCCAACCGACAATCACGAACTCCTGCCGGTTGATGCACTTGATCTTGAGCCAGTTTCCGCCGCGGGCCGCCACATAATGCGAATCGGCGAGCTTGGAAACCACCCCCTCGAGCCCGGCTGCGCAAAAGCGGTCGAGCAGCTCTTCTCCGCGCCCCAGAATATGATCAGAATAACGAAGCACCGGGTTCTTCGCGGGCAAAATCCTCTGGAGCTTTTCCTTGCGTTCAAGGAGAGGATGCTTCGTAAGATCTTCGCCGTCGAGTTGAAGGAGGTCGAACGCATAAAAGTCGATAGTGGCTGGTGCACCCTTTAATGCGTTCTGAAGCGCCTGGAAGTTTGATCGTCCGTCGGCATCGACAACGACGGCCTCTCCGTCAATCAGGGCAGAGCGGACCTGGAGCTTGCGGGCCTCCGAAAGAATGGACGGAAAACGGTGAGACCAGTCCAGGCCAGATCGCGTGTAGGCACGCGCTTCGCCGCTGCCGACCGCAACAAGAATGCGATAGCCGTCGTATTTCATTTCGTGGATCCAGCGGTCGCCGGCAGGGACGACGTCCACGAGCGTTGCGAGCTGGACGGGCCGAAAAGTGGGCAGTGCTAAATTGGCTTGGTCTCGCGTTGGCGACGTCGCTTGATGAGCGGTTGACCCCTGCATTGCCTTACGCGACGTTGGCATGACCACTCTCACCCGCCCCGTACCCAAGACGAAATGGCTTAATCGCGTCCAACGCGCGACTACTTCTTAAGTTTCGCCGAGAAGCTTGGACCTTGTTGCCATCATTGTCGCGCCTTATCCGCGCCTCGGCATGCTCTCAGCTGAATCCGTACTGCCTGCCTCCGTCCACCATCTTCTCAGTTTGCCCGCACAATGTCGCCGGGCCGGGCAAGAGCCAGAGTAGTTGCGGAGATCGCTTGAAGCGTCGCGGTGTCACGGGCCTATCGGCCTTCCGCACCAAGTTCGTGAAAGAAACTCCGGGTAATCGGTCCGCACCCACTCCTCAATGAGCCGGCCTTCATCGTCGAAACGAAAAATGTTGGACAAATCCCAGGTCACACGCCGGCCGTTCGGAGGCGGGGGGCCGACGGGCGACTGTGTGAATTCGCGGGCAAAGCGTCCCTCGATCCAGGTTTGGCAGGCGACATAGTCACCTTCGACGATGATGATGCCCCGCGGGATCGAGCGATGGTCGAATGCTATGGACTTGAAGTAGTTGGTAAGCCCGGCGTAGTCCACCTCGAAGCCATCCGGGCCGTGGAAACGGAACTTCTCCGTGGCGAAGCACCACGATCGCCGCGCCTGGATGGTTGGCCGATGTGGCAGCGTTATAAGACCTCTGCAATTGTCTTATAACGTCACTTGCGTCGCTTGAGCTCATGTCGTTATAAGAGAAACGCATTTTTCTTATAACGGAGCCGACGCATGAAGACGGTCGATCCCGTTTATCGCACGATGTATGCGGAACTCGTTCAGCGCTGCCTTGATGCATCGTTCGTAACCGACCTCTCCACGGCGGGAAATTTCGTCCGGGTTCCGGTGAAGGGGCGGGTCTATTGGTATTTTGAGGAAGCCCAACCCAAGAAAACGCGGAAGTATGTCGGCTCGTCCGAGGATCCCGAGATCGCGAAACGCGTTGAAGCCTTCCAAGAGATCAAAGAAGACCTCCGTAGCCGACGGAAACTCGTCTCTACGCTGACTCGCGAAGCAGGGCTGACCGCACCGGACCGGTTCACTGGCGATGTCGTTGAAGCCATGGGAGCAGCAGGAATCTTCCGCCTAAGAGGCGTGCTCGTCGGTACGGTTGCCTTCCAGACGTATGCGGGACATCTCGGCGTAAGATTGCCTGGTGCTTCATTGCAAACCGGCGATGCCGATTTCGCGCAGCACTACTTGATTTCGTCGTCAGTCGAAGACACCCTGCCGCCGATCCTGGAAATCTTGAGAGAGATTGATCCAACCTTCAGGGAGACCCCGCTTAGATCGGATTCCGGACACACGACCCAATTCGAGAATGCAACGAGATACAAGGTCGAGTTCCTCACACCGAACCGGGAATCCGGTGACTACACCGACCACGCCAGTCCGATGCCAGCACTGGGCGGAGCTTCGGCGCAGTCCTTGCGTTCCCTCGATTTCCTGATCCACGAGCCCATCCGGACCGTGATGCTGCATCGGTCAGGGGTGCCTGTAACCGTGCCGTCGCCGGAACGCTATGCAGTTCACAAGCTCATCGTCGCCTCTCGCCGGAAATCAGATGCAAACGGCGTCGCCAAGCGCGAAAAAGACGTCCATCAGGCCAGCCTCCTCGTCGAGGCACTGGAGGCGACCCGTCGCACGGATGACCTTGCAAAAGCGTTCTCGGAAGCGTGGGGTAGGGGGCAGCACTGGCGCGAGGCGATGCTGAAGGGGCTGAGCCTGATGCCGCCGAAGAAACGACAGGAAGTTGAGGACACAGTCAGAAAGGCCCTCGTCGAGATCGGCGAGGAGCTGGACGGCTTCGACTCGGCCGTGAACTCGAAGTCGTAGTCAAAAGGGCGAGACTCGAAAGCCGCCCTTGTCGCTTGGATTGAGGAGGACCAGCGTTGATCAGGATCGCTTTATAACCTAGCTGTTGAGGTCTGTTCGCCGTGTGTTCGTCCAAAAATCGCATAAAGGCAGTCTGGAATTTGCAGAGAATTTCCAGAAACCGCCATCTATTCGCGGCCTCAGATTTGCCAGCATGGCAAAGCTCCGAACGGATTCAATGGATTGGGTGACGCTGTCAGAGCCGTTTCGGCATCCAGGCTATGCATTGTTCGAGGCGTTCCAGCGTAGCTTTTGGCCAACGAAGCTGGTGACCCGCATTAAGCAAATTGGATTGCCTTTGGAAGCAGCCGCATTGATCAATTCGGACTCAAGCAGGACTATCCGATCTCCCTTCTGCTGAGCCTCCGTCAATCGTATTTCTCTAATCAGCCCAAGCTGCGCATATTCGACGTCACCATCCATGCAGCGTGGAGTAGCGCAAGAACACTAAACACCGGCAGATTTGAAAAACTCGCAAGAAGATGTCTCGCATCCCGGCTGATCACCCGCTGGCCATCCCCGCGAGGAACACCACCTGCTACCGGGGAATACGGCTGATCTGTGCCGTCTGGCACATCCTGAGCCTAGTTGCAGAAGAAACTTAATTGACTTTGTACGACCGTTTCAGAGCCTTTATCTAAAGAAGCCGGAGCACTGTGCATCCGGCGGCCGTGGCCGCCCTTCCGCGCGGTGCGGACGAGGATTTGCCGGAGAACGCCAAACCCAATGCGCTGCGTTTATCGCTCGCCGGTGTGCAGTTCGAATTCCAAAAGACTGTACCATTTCCGACCAAGGCGCCTGCTCACATCATTTGTTAAAGACTCAAAGGGGCAGGCGGAGTCATGTTGCAACGTTCAATCCACATCTGCGGGACGGAGGAGCCATGTTGTTTCCGGGTCAAGTCGTCATGTCCGACGAACTGGAAATGCTCACCCGCGTCTGTCGGACCGCCTGCAAAGAGCGGGATATTCCTCTCGACAGCCCGCAGGCACAGACACTCGCGTCCCATGTCCTGAAGCTTTTCCTGAACGGGCTTATGGGCGAGGAAGAGCTGCTAAGCGCCGAGCGAAACCGTATGAAAAGGCAAGCTCACATCGCCGCCTTGAATCAGCCGCCTGCTCCAGCGCGCTAAATCCCGACTCCTATTGGCGGCCCAGGCGTACCCGATGGTCAGCGCACCAGGAGGAACATTCCTGCCAGCCCGGCGTTAGGGGGGGTCCGCCACACCGGGTGCGCTCGTGCTGATCTCGAATCCTCCACGTGAGTGGCTCACCCGAGCCGATTGGCCCCTTATATCGCGGCGCGCGGTTCTTGCAGCGCTTTCCTCCTTAATCGTGGCCGGTCCCACTGCAGCCGCGTCTGGGCAATCCCGCCCTGTCCGGTTTGGCGTGCTCGGATTTGGCACGGCCGCCTGGGAAGTCGACGTGGTCCAACGATATGGGCTGGACATTTCGCACGGCGTCTCTCTCGAGGTGCGGCGTCTTGCCAGCACGGAAGCCGGCAAGACCGCGTTGCTGGCCGGCAGCGTCGACGTCATCGTATCGGATTGGGTCTGGGTGACGCGCCAGCGCGCGGAAGGCGCCGATCTTGTTTTTGTTCCCTATTCGCGCGCGGTCGGCGCACTTGAGGTACCCGCCGGTTCCCCCGTGCGCAGGCTAGCGGATTTCGATGGCAAACGGCTCGGGGTCGCGGGCGGCCCGCTCGACAAGAGCTGGATCTTGCTGCGTGCGCTTAACCTTCGACAGTCGGGACGCGACCTCGCCGCGAGCGTGCAGCCTGTATTCGGAGCGCCGCCTTTGCTCGAACAGGAATTCCTTGCAGGCCGGCTCAACGGGTTGCTGACATTCTGGAACTTCGCGGCCCAGCTCGAAGCCGCCGGAGCCCAGCGGTTGCTGAACGTTGGACAGATTCTGGAGGGGCTGGGCGTTTCCGGCGAGCTGCCGATGCTCGGCTATGTCTTCCATGAAGACTGGGCGCGTGCTGATCCTGCGGTTCTTACCGGTTTCCTGAAAACGGTCATGGCCGCAAAGTCGCTTCTCGCCACTTCCGACAGCGAATGGCACGCGCTGGCGCCGCAACTGGGAACAGATGATGTCCGGCTTCAGGCCGCCTTGCGCGACGCCTATCGGGATGGAATCCCCCGCCGCTTCGGCAGGAAGGAGCGCGACGACGCGGCGCGCCTGTTTTCAATTTTGGCCGATCTGGGCGGTGAAGCTCTGGTCGGCAAGGCGAAAGGCTTCGATCCCGGCATCTTTTGGAGCATACCCGCTTGAGACCGCATCCATGAGCAACAGCTTGGCCGCTTCCGCCAATGCCCAGCGATGGCAGAGCGTCGCGGCGCTGCTTGGTATGCTTCTGATCTGGCAGGCGGCGGCATGGGTGGTGGCCAGCCGGCTGTTGCCAAGCCCTTTGGAGGTCACCATCGTCCTCTTGCAAGAGGCGCTGCAGGGCGAACTCGCTTTTCACCTCGGCGTCTCGCTGACGCGGGTGATTGTGAGCCTTTCCGTCGCGATCGTGGTCGGCTCCGCGCTTGGCTATGCCGCCGGCCGCTCGCGTGATGCTGATCTTTGGTTGAAGCCATGGATCGTTCTGCTGCTCAACGTGCCGGCGCTGGTGACCGTCATCCTCATCTATGTCTGGCTCGGTCTGGTCGAGACCGCGCTTGTGTTCGCGGTCGCGCTCAACAAGATCCCCAATGTGGCAGTGACCATTCGCGAGGGCGCCGGCCGGCTGGACAAGGACCTCACGGAAATGGCCGAGGTCTATCGTTTCAGCGGCACGAGGTCGCTGCGCTACATCGTGCTCCCGCAATTGGCACCGTTTTTCCTCGTCACCCTGCGCAGCGGACTGGCATTGACCTGGAAGATCGTGCTGCTCGCCGAATTGCTTGGCCGCTCCAACGGGGTTGGATTCCAGCTGCAGATCTATTTCCAGAACTTCGACGTGTCCCACATCCTGGCCTATGCCATAAGCTTCGGAGTGGTGATGCTGGCCATCGAATACGGCCTGCTCGGGCCTCTGGAACGCCGACTTGGCGTGTGGCGGCGTTGATGCTGACCATCAGGATAAAGATGAAGACCTTCGCTATTCCTGGCCAGGGCCAGGGTAGGACCGTGTTCCGGGACTTCGCTCTCGATGTGCCGCACGGCCAGGTCTGTGTGATCGCTGGGCCCTCGGGAGTTGGCAAATCGACGCTGCTCTCGATCGTCGCAGGCACCGACCGCGAATTCCGCGGCGTGGTGGACGGACGCGCGCTTCCTGTCGGGATGATGTTCCAGACACCGCGTCTGCTCCCTTGGCTGACCGTCTTGCGCAATGTCGAACTCGTGATCCCCGGGCGGGAGCAGGAGGCATCGAGGTGGGTTGCCGCCGTAGGCCTTGAGGATCACGCAAACGAATATCCGCAGCGTCTCTCCGGAGGGATGGCCCGGCGCGTGGCGCTCGCCCGCGCGCTTGCCGTCGAGCCCGCGCTGTTGCTGCTCGACGAACCTTTCGCTTCGCTCGACGAAGGGACGGCGAACAGGATGGGCCTCCTGCTGCGTGAAGTTTTCAATACCCGGCCGCCCATCGCGCTTATTGTCACGCACAATTTGGCCCAGGTCTCGTCGCTGGCAGACCGCATCGTCGTTCTGGAAGGCTCGCCGGCAGTTATCGTGCGCGATGTCGGGATTGCCCGGGGTGGTGGACCGGCTTCACGGCGTGGCCCGGCCAGCTTGCAGGCAGGCGGGGCGGAATGAGACTGGTGCTGTCGATCGTGCTGCTCCTGTTGGCCGCTGCCCCCGGCTCCGCCGCACCGCAGACCATGGTGGTCGGCTATATCGGCCAGGAGCGCACGCCACCCCTGCCTTTAGGACCGCTTGACCAGCCCGTCAGCGATGACGGCCTGCAGGGGGCCCGGCTGGGCATCGCCGATGACGGCGGCACCGGCCGCTTCCTCGGCCAGCATTTCCAGCTCGAAGAACGCGTGCTGAAGCCAGGCGAAGCGCCGATCGAAGCAATCGCCAGCCTTGCCGCGAGCGGCGTCACTTTCGTCGTGGCCGACCTCGATGCGGCCACGCTGAACCAGGCTCTCGCAGCACCCGGAGCAGACAAGATGCTGTTGTTCAACAGCCGTGCGCCGGACGATGCGCTCCGCCAGCAGCACTGCCGCAAGAACCTCCTGCATACCGTTCCAAGTCGCGCCATGCTCGCCGACGGCCTGGCGCAATATCTCATCTGGAAGCGTTGGCAGCACTGGTTCCTGCTGGTCGGCCCGCATCCTGCTGACGAGGCGCTGGCTGCAGCGTTGCGCCGCGCGGCGACACACTTCGGCGCCGAGATCGTGGTCGACAAGCCTTGGACGTTCCGGCCTGCCAATGGTCGTGCGGACACGGGACATGTCACGCTTCAGACCGAGATACCGGCCGCCACCCAGGTCGGCGATTACGACGTGCTGGTCGTCGCCGACGAGGCGGACGAGTTCGGCGCCTATCTCGAGGGCCGAACCGCGCTACCACGGCCGGTCGCCGGGACGCAGGGGATCGTGGCGACCGGCTGGAGCGCGGTCAACGAGGAATGGGGCGCAACGCAACTTCAAGACCGGTTCCGCAAGCAGGCCGGGCGCTGGATGACGGCTTACGACTACGCCGGTTGGCTCGCCGTGCGCAGCGTCGGAGAAGCGGCAACACGCCTGCGCAGCCTCGATGCTTCGGCGATCACGGCATATTTGCGCAGTGACGGCTTCCTTCTCGCCGGCTTCAAGGGGCAGGGGCTCAGCTTCCGGTCATGGGACGGCCAGATGCGGCAGCCCATCCTGATAGCGGGGCCGCGGCTGCTCGTCTCCAGCTCACCGCAACCGGGTTTCCTGCATCAGCGCACGCCCCTCGACACGCTGGGCATCGACCTCGAGGAGAGCGCATGCGGGTCGTGATCCCAATCCTGCTGTCGGTGTTGATTATCGCCGGACCTGCCGCAGCGGAGACGATCTACGTATCGAACGAGCAGGACAACACAGTGGCGGTGGTGGAGGGCGCCAGCATGAGCCTCTCCACGGCCATCAACGTCGGAAGGCGCCCGCGCGGGATCGCGCTTTCGGTCGACAAGAAGCTGCTCTTCGTGGCTGTGGGCGACGACAACCGGATCGACATTGTCGATCTCGCCAAACGGCAGGTGACCGGCCAGCTCCCCTCAGGAGTCGATCCGGAATTTTTTGTCGTGCATCCTGACGGCAAACGCCTGTTCGTCGCCAATGAGAATGACAATCTGGTCTCAGTCGTCGATATCGCGTCCGCCAAGGTGATCGGTACCGTTGACGTCGGGGTCGAACCCGAGGGTATGGCGGTCAGTGCCGACGGCCATTACGTTGCCTGCACCTCGGAGACCACCAGCATGGTGCACCTCATCGACGCCGGCACGCTCGACCTCGTAGACAACCTCCTGGTCGACACCCGTCCCCGCGCGGCGTCGTTCTCGCCGGATGGGAAGCAGCTTTGGGTGTCTTCCGAAATACGCGGAACCGTGACCGTCTTCGACACTACGTCTCGTGCTGAGGCTGGCAAGGTCCAGTTCCAGGTTCCCGGTATCCGCCGCGAGGGCGTCCAGGCGGTAGGTATCGAAATGACGCGCGACGGCGCCACTGCCTATGTGGCGCTTGGTCCGGCCAACCGGATTGCCGAAGTCGATACCAGGACGCTGGCCGTGCGCCGCCTCTACCTCGTCGGCCAGCGCCCGTGGCATGTGGCGCTGTCGGATGACCAGAAGCGTCTGGTAAGCGCCAATGGCAATTCCGGGGACATCTCGTTCATCGATCTTGAAGACGAGGCGGTGGTGAAGTCGGTGCCGGTGGGACGCGGCCCCTGGGGAGTGGTGATCGGCCCATGAAGGCGCTGTCACTCGAAGGTCTCGGACACAGCTTCGGACAGCGGCGGGTTCTCGACGCCGTGTCGTTCTCGGTCGCGGAAGGCAGAATGTGCATACTGCTCGGACGCAACGGCGCCGGCAAGACGACGTTGTTCTCGCTGGTCACCGGCCTCTATCATGCCCGATCCGGCCAGATCGATGTGTTCGGCCACTCCATGCGGGCCGATCCGGCCGCCGCACTTGCCCAGATGGGTGTTGTCTTCCAGCAGCAGACGCTCGACCTCGATCTCACCGCCGCCGAAAATCTGCGCTATCACGGCGCCCTGCACGGGCTGGCGGCCGGCATCTGCGAAACGAGGTTGCGCGAAGAACTCGAACGGCTGGAGGTCCTTGACCGGGGCGACGAGCCGGTCCGTTCACTGTCGAGCGGTCAGCGGCGACGTGTCGAAATCGCGCGCGCCCTGATGCATCGGCCCCGCATCCTGCTGCTCGACGAGCCGACGACCGGGCTCGACGTGCCTGGGCGCCGGGCGATCGAGCAGCATGTGCGCGCGCTCTGCCGGAAACGAGGTATTGCCGTTCTCTGGGCAACGCATTTCCTGGAAGAGGTGTCGGCCGACGACGACCTGGTGGTGCTGCATAAGGGCAGGCTGCGTTGGGCTGGCGGGGCCGGCCGCGTCGCGGCGGATCTTGCGGTCGCCAGCATGGCCGATGCGTTCGATGTGCTGACGGAGGCGGCATGAAAAGGCGTCACGCGCTGCGGGCCCTTACAGGCATACTGCGCCGGGAGATGTTGCGAACGCTGCGGCAGCGTGGCCGGCTGCTCTCGGCGATCATACGGCCGTTGGTCTGGCTCGCCATCTTCGCCGCCGGGTTCCGCTCGGTGCTTGGCCTGTCGATCACGCCGCCCTACCAGACCTACGTGCTCTACGAAGTCTATGTCGTCCCCGGACTGGCGGCCATGATGCTGCTCTTCCATGCCATGGCAAGTTCGCTGGCCATGGTCTACGACCGCGAGATGGGCAGCATGCGCCTGTTGCTGACGGCACCGCTTCCGCGCTGGTACCTGCTTGCCGCGCGGCTGCTTGCGAGCGTCATCGTCAGTCTGCCGCTGGTCTATCTGTTCCTGCTGATCGCGCGCTATTGGGACGTGCGCCCCCCAGTTCTAGGCTATCTGGCCGTGTTTCCGGCGCTCGTCCTGTCCGGCCTGATGCTCGGCGCGTTTGGGTTGCTGGTTTCGTCGATCTCGACGCAGATGGAGAACTTCGCCGGCGTGATGAACTTCGTCATCTTCCCGACCTTCTTCGCCTCGACGGCTCTCTATCCGATATGGCGACTCGCCGAGGCGGGGCCGGTGCTGGCAATGATCGCCGCATGGAACCCGTTCAGTTCGGCGGTCGAGCTGATACGCTTCGCCCTCTATCTGCGCTTCGATCCCGTTTCGGCTCTCGTCGTTCTCGCTTGCCTCGTCGGGTTTTTCCTTGCGGCAGTGGTCGGCTATGACCCCGGTCGTGGCTTGTGGTCCCGGCGCGGCGGCGAAGGCTAATCATCTGAGGGCATAAAGATAGGCGGCGATATCGCGCGCCTGCTGCTGCGTAATCCTTGTCGATGGCATCGCCGTGTGCGGATTGATCTCCCTGGCCTCTCGTATCCAGCGGATCAGGTTCTCCGGATTGTTAGCCAGCACCCCGCCGATAAAGACCCGGTCGGCAAGGCTGGAATCGAGGCTCGGACCAACCTGGCCTTGTGCCCC
Source organism: Mesorhizobium salmacidum (SeqCode) (assembly GCF_037179605.1). Lineage (NCBI taxonomy): Bacteria > Pseudomonadati > Pseudomonadota > Alphaproteobacteria > Hyphomicrobiales > Phyllobacteriaceae > Mesorhizobium > Mesorhizobium salmacidum (SeqCode). Next base: position 13,254 of record NZ_JAPYKS010000029.1, on the reverse strand, counting down.
CGGCACGCCGGGGATTGTATGGCACCCCGAGCAGCCATTCGCGGTCATGATCGGAATGGCGCGCGCGCCCACGCCACCGGTCGCAACCTCCGATTCGTGGCGAACACGATCACGCCGGTCCGACCACAAGGTCGCCCCGGCGACGGCGGCGATCAGCAGCAGGATGGCGGCGAGCGCGCCGCCGGTCATCTTAGCCAGGCCGGAGCCCATGGGTGGCCTCCCTGATTCCGCTCTTGCTTATCCAAAGGCCCGCGAGCAGCAAGGCGGCTCCGCCATAGATCAGGCCAGCCGGAACCCACATCACCAAGCCGGCGAGCTGCTGGTCCTCGATCGGGGTCAGTCCCCAGAGCGCCGCGCCAGCGGCATTCTGCGGATACCAGAGTTTGGGCGACAACAGCAGCAGCACGCCAAGCAGACCGGTGTGCAGCGAGGTGAAGAAGAGATGCATGATCGCGCTGCCATAGGCCTGCTGGCGGCCGGAACGCCGCAGAATCACCCACCAGAACAGCAGGGCTGTGCCGAGGAAGCTCGCATGCTGGGCATAGTGCAGGACGCCCTGCTGAAGCGCTGCCTCGAACAGGACGGGGACGTGCCAGATCCAGATCGCGATACCGTGGATGGCGGTTGCGTTGAGCGGACGGCTGGCAACGGCCCAGACCGCCTGGAGAAACTTCCCGTGCGTGAGCATTCCCGTTCCTCGGCGGAATGCCGCCGGCAATGCCCATATCAAGGCTGCGCCGGGGCAGGCGGCGACAAGGAGCGGCGCCGCCACCGCCATCAGCAGTTCATGCTCGATCATGTGGGCGGCAAACACCCGTTCGCCAAGCGCATGGATCGGGCTGACCAGCGCTCCCGTCAGAAAGCCCCAGCCGGCGGCGAACAACAGAGCTTGTCGCGTCCGCTCGGGGCGGCCCCGGCTGCTGCGGCGCCACAGCCGGCTCGCTCCGATCGCATAGATCAGCGCGATTGTGGCCAGAGGGAGCGTGATGGGAAACGCAAGTGTCCATCCCGCTTCGGGCGCGCCGGCGCCATAGCAGATCGATGTTGAGAGGAAAGCCTCGAAGCTCATCGCAGGCACTCGTCAAGGATGAGCGCGGCGCTCCCCTGCATGAGGATGACGAGGGCAAAAAGCAAAGCCGCAAGAATGCCGAGATCGGCGACGAATTGTTCGGTGCTGCGCGTGCGCTCCGGTTTGAAAGCCGCGCCCCCCTGCCGCTTTGCCCGCCAAGAAAGCATGCCGCCGAGAAGCGAAAGCAAGGCAAGCAGCAGTGCGATCGGCAGCACGACCGGGACCTGGCGATTGCATTGCCACGGAACAAGCGCGTAATTCAGCTGCGTCGAAATTGCCCAAGCCGAGGGCCCCGACAGAAGGCCACCCCAGGACGTTCCCAATCGCAGCGCGCGCATCAGCCTAGCCTCGGTACCCAGTAGATGAGCAGGTAGATCGGGATCCAGGTGAGCACCACGAAATCCCAGTAGAAGACATTATCGCCTACGTCGCCGAAGCGCCGGCCGCTGTAGCCATGGCGTGTGAACATCAGCACCGTCAGCACGATCGTGTCGCCGACATCGGTGATCAGGTGGGTGGTGTGCAGTCCAAGCAGCACCCAAAGCATCGAGCCGTACGCGTTCGTGTCCCAATAGATATTCAGCGCCGGGAACTCGAACCAGCGCACCACAAGCGGGGCGAGACCGAACAGCGACATCACCACCATGCCGATCCGCACCGGTACAATGGCGCAACGCTCGGCGTAGCGATTGAGAATGTGGTTCGGCACCAGGCTGGCGATCAGCAGGAGGGTGACGATCGTTCCCGGCCAATGGTTAGGCTCCGGGGCGCTCAGACGCCAGTTGGGCCACGACATTGCCAGGTAGAGATAGGCGCCGGCCGCCAGCGCGAAGCCCGTCCCCTCCAGCGCCATGAAGCCGAGCGTGCCCCACCAGGTCGGGCTGCGCGGACCATGTCCAAAGGTGGGAAGCCCGGAAAGGTCGGCGACGGGTCGCTGGTTCATTCCTCGTCCTCCGGATCGCCTTTGGGCCAGAACCAGCCGACCAGCGTGACCGCGATCGGCACGGCGCCCCACACGACGGCCCACGGCGTGAAGATCGAGTAGAGGAAAGTGCCGCCCACGGCGATCGCCGCAAGCAGGGGCCAGATTGACGGCGTCGCCGATTTCTCGCGGATGTCGGGATGGGCTTCCGCCACCGTCGAGATGAGCAACTCGCGCACGTCGACGCGCAGGCCGGTTGCGACGGGAAGCGCGTCTCGTTCGGCCCACAGCGGCTCAACGTTTGTCACGATCGGGATGCGTGTGAAATTATAGCTTGGAGGCGGCGAGGACGTTGCCCATTCCAGGGTGCCGGCATCCCAGGGATTGTCCCCGGCCGGTACGCCTTTCAATACGCCGTGCACGAGGTTGAAAGTGAACAGCACGAAGCTTAGGAAGAACAGCACCGCGCCGGCGCTGATGAGCAGGTTGATGTTGCCCCAGCCAAGCTCCGCCGGATAGGTGTAGACCCGGCGCGGCATTCCCCACAGGCCGACCAGATGCATCGGGAAGAAAGCCACGTTGAAGCCGATGAAGGCCAGCCAGAAATGCCAGCGTCCGAGACGTTCGCTCATCATGCGGCCGGTGATCTTGGGGAACCAGAAATAGGCCGCGCCCAGCAGCGGGAATACCGATCCGCCGATCAGCACGTAATGGAAGTGGGCGACGACGAAATAGGTGTCGTGCACCTGCAGGTCGAGCGGCACCGAGGCGAGCATGACGCCGGTGAGCCCGCCGATGACGAAGATGAAGAAGAAGCCGAAGACGAACAGCAGCGGCGTGCGGATCACCGGTCTGCCATCCCACAAAGTCGCCAGCCAGCAGAAGATCTGCAGGCCATTGGGTATGGCGATCAGCATGCTGGACGCCGTGAAGAAGCTCGCCCCTAACTTCGGCAATCCCGTCGCAAACATATGGTGCACCCAGAGGCCGAACGACAGGAAACCGACCGCGATCAAGGACAGGACCAGCCCGAGATGCCCGAACGCCGGTCGCCGGGCAAAAGCGGGAATGATCGAGGAGACCATGCCTGTCGCCGGCAGGAAGATGATGTAGACCTCGGGATGGCCGAAGAACCAGAACAGATGCTGGAACAGCAGGGCGTCGCCGCCCTCCGCCGGATTGAAAATGTGGGTTCCGACAAGCCGATCGAGAATGAGGAAGGTCGAGGTGATCATGACTGCCGGCATCGCGAAGACCACGACGAACGAAGTGACCAGCAGTGCCCACACATAAAGCGGTATCTTGTCCAGCGACATGCCGGGTGCGCGTTGCTTGAACACGGTCACGATGGTGGCAACGGCGACCGCAAGCGAGGACACTTCGGTGTAGGTGATCATTTGCGCCCAGACATCGGCGCGCTTGCCGGGAGAGAATTCGGGACCGGACAAAGGCACATAGGCGAACCAGCCGACGTCCGGTGCCATGTTGAGGAGGAATGAAACCCAGGCAAAGACGCCGCCCGAAAGATAGACCCAATAGCCGAATGCATTGAGCCGCGGGAAGGCGATGTTGCGGGTGCCGACCATCAGCGGCACCAGATAGATTCCCGTTGCCTGCACGATAGGCACGGCGAATAGGAACATCATGGTGACGCCATGCATCGTGAACAGCTGGTTGTAGAGGTCCGGCCCGATCAGCCCACGCTGCGGCCCTGAGAGTTGGATTCGCATGGCGACCGCGTTCAGTCCGCCAAGGCATAGGAAGATGAAGGCCGTGATCAGATAGCGCCTTGCGATCACCTTGTGATCGACGCTCGACAGAGCGCCGATGATGCCGGGCGGCGTGCGCCATGCCCGCGCCAGCCAGCGGTGCAGGCTGGCGTCGTCCATGCCGGTATCACGCGGTCCGTCATGCTCGGGAGCAACGTCGCCTTCGGTGGCGGTCTCCCGTTGCGGCAGGTCGCGTTCGCTCGTCAGATCCGCGCTGCTCATTTCAGACCCTCGAGATAGGCGACGATGGCGTTGAGTTCGTCGCCGTTGAGCTCCACCACCGGCATGTGGGAGCCGGGCTTCACGCCTTGCGGATCCGCTATCCAGGCCGCCAGATTGCCGCGGCTCATCATCAAGGTACCGGCAGCGATGGTTTGCCGGCTGGCTACATGCGTGAGATCAGGCGCGACGGTTCCTCCCGCTGGAGTGCCGCCGATCCTGTGGCACATCACGCAGGGGCGCTTGAGGAACAGGTCCGCGCCATTTTTGGCCTCCCCGTTCGTCGGGGGCCCAGCCGGCTGCAACTGGTCGTTCCACCAGGCGTCGAACTTTGCCCGCGGCTCGGCGATGATAAAGGTGCCCATATTAGCATGCTGCGCACCGCAGAACTCGGCGCACTGGCCGCGATAGACGCCGGGCTTGTCGGCCCTGATATCAAGTACATTGATATGACCGGGGATGAGGTCGAGCTTGCCGGCCAAACTCGGGATCCAGAACGAGTGGATAACATCGGTCGAGGTCAGCAGAAGCCGCACGGGCTCCCCGGCGGGAATGTGGATCTCGTTAGCCGTGGTCAGGATGCGGCTCGGCGTGGCATCTTCGTAGCGCACCTCCCACCACCATTGGTGGCCGGTGACGCGGATGGTGAGCGCAGCGTCCGAGCCGATCGCCGCCAGCGTCCTGTTGGCGAAGAAGCTCAGCAAGGTCAGCCCGACCACGATCGCGGCAGTCAGCCCGACGGCGATCACGACGACCCGCAACTTGCGATGGTCGGCGCCCGCGTCGAGCGCGAGCGGCTCGGAACGTGTGCGAGGCCGCATCAACAGCGGCGCGGCAAGCGCGATCATCACCAGGACCCAGATCACTGCGCAAAGCGCGGTGAAAAACCAAATGAGCCATGCCAGCTCACTGGCAGCGGGACCTTTCGGATCGAGCGCTGATTGCCATCCCGAGCATCCCTGCAGAAACAAGACGCAGGCCGTGCCGAACCCGGTCGACGCAAGGCGTTTCACGGTGATTTCCCCAGTGTGGCGGCATCGGGCAGGCGGTTTTCCGACGGATGTGGCATCATGTCGTCATTGCGCTGCGGGGCGGCGGACGAGGGCGCATTGCCGCTCAGCGAGCGGACAAAGGCGGCAAGCTCCCAAATCTGGTCATCGGGGATCTTGTCGCGGAAGCTCGGCATGCCTTTTGGCCGACCATCGCGGATCGTAGCGTGGATGCTTTCGATCGAGCTGCCGTAAAGCCACTTCTGGTCCATCAAAGCCGGCCCCATGCCGCCGCCGCCATTCGCATGACAGCCTGAACAGTTGAACCAGCTGAACAGCCGCTTGCCTTCGCTGAGGTGGAAGGCGTTGGCCTCGAAACTCGCCGCCTTGTTATCGCTGGCGGAAGCCCGCTGTCCGCCGGGTTCCAATGTGGTCACAGGCGTCGGCTGCTCGCCCGATCCGAGCGAATTTTGCGGGCGCGTGTCCCGCTCCTCGCGCTGGCATGCCGCAAGCGTCAGGAGCGCAAACAGGAGCATGGCGGTGCCCGGCCTCATCGCACTGGACCCCCCGAGCCGTCGAGCCGCGGCACGCCATATTGCGACAGCAATGCGTCGATCTCGGCCTTGTGCCTGGCCAGCGCGCTATTCACATCGCCACGTAGCGCATCGTCCTCGCGCCTAACGCCCATCGAGATGTCGTAGATCATGGGCAACTGCGGTCCGTCGATGCGAGGGGTGACCGGCGTGATGCGCAGCGGCACTTTCTGCTTCTGGGCGAAGTAGCCGGCGAGCGGGCCCCAGACAACGGCAAGATCGATCTCGCCGGTCGCCACCGCTTCAACGATGCGCGCTGGGGGATTGGGTGCGGAGTAGTCGCCATAGACCGGGTAGCCGACGAGGTGCCCGACGATGCCACGGCGGCCAAGCGCCTGAACGGGGGGCGAATTGGCCCCGTCGTCGCCGATGAGTTGCACGCCGATCCGCATAGCGCGCAGTTGCGGATCGTTGAAGGACGCCACATCCGGACCGTCCTGGCGGGTGACGAAAACATAGGATGAGCGATAATAGGGTGTGGTGGTGCGCAGCATTTCGAGGTTGGCGGGCGTGCCTGGTACGAGATCGCAAAGGCCGGCTTTCAGTGTGTTGCGCACGAAGCCGCGGCGCTGCGCCCACCAGGTGTAGGTCAGCTTGGCACCGAGATCGGCGGCCACGATCTCAACGATCCTGTTCTCGAAACCCTGACCGGCCGCGTTGGAAAATGGCATGTTGTTCGGATCAGCGCAGACCCTCAGTTCACGGGCATTGGCTCCCACCGGCAAGAACAGCAAGGCGAGCGCGGCCATGCCGAGCGCCAGGCGCGCGGCCCGGTGTTCAGGGCAGCCGGAACACATAAAGCGTGCCTCCCGCCGTTGTGGCCTCCTTGAGGTCCTTCATCGCGTTGACGAAACCGAGCGCGGCGGTGGCGTCGCGCGGATCGAGATCGCCCGATACGATCGCGCCGGCCCAGCCGCCGACACCCGACAGGATCGCTACATATTGACGTCCGTCGGGACCGCGATATGTGATGGGCTGGCCAATGATGCCGGACGCCGTCTTGAACTGCCAAAGCAGATCGCCAGTCTTGGCGCTGACCGCCTTGAACCAACCTTCCATTGTCCCGTAGAAGACGACATCGCCGGCCGTCACGACCGCGCCGCTCCACACCGGGAAGTTCTCCTTGACGCTCCAGGCGGGCTTCTGCGCAGCGATGTCCCAGGCGGTGAAGGCGCCCCGGTTGCCACCGGGCCCAGGGATCATGCGCACGTTCATGCCGACATAGGGGGTGCCGGCGATGTAGTTCACCTCGACGCCTTCTTCATCCATGCACAGATTGTTATGCGGAATATAGAGCAGCCCGGTCTTCGGCGAGAAGGCGGAAGGCTGCCAGTCCTTGAGCCCCGACGCGGTTGGGCAGATGTCGCGGACGACTTTGCCGGTCCCGGTCTTCTTGTCCGGGTTTTCGATCAGACGGCCGCTCTTGAGATCGACACCCTTGCTGGAATTGACAGGGCCGAAAGGTTTCGCGGACAGCACTTCGCCCGTGGTCCGGTCGAGGATGTAGAGGTAGCCGTTGCGCTCAGGCCGGACCAGCACCTTGCGCGGCTTGCCCTGCCAGTTCATGTCGAGCAGGACCTGCTCGTTGATCCCATCATAGTCGTGGAGGTCGTGCGGGCTCCACTGATAGAACCATTTCGCCGCGCCGGTATCGGGATCGCGGGCGAAGATGCCTGACGTCCATTTGTTGTCACCGGGCCGCAGATCGGGGTTCCACGGTCCAGGATTGCCGGTGCCGTGGAAGATCAGGTTGAGATCCGGATCGTAGGAAATCCAGCCCCACATGTTACCGCCACCGATCTTCCAGGCCTCCGGCGGCCATGTCGTGACGCCAAGGTCCTTGCCCTTGTCCATGTCGTAATGCGGCTTGAAGTCCGGGCCGATAAGCACGTCCTTGTCCGGCCCGGTGGCGAAGGCCGTCCAGACGACGTGACCGTCGCCGGCGTCGAGCGCCTTGACCCAGCCGCGGACGCCCATCTCGCCGCCTGAATTGCCGACCAGCACTTTGCCTTTCACCACCAAGGGCGCCATGGTGATGGTCTCGCCGATGTTGATGTTGCCGATATGGGCGTTCCAGATCGGCTGACCGGTGTTCGCGTCGAGCGCTATGGTGTGCCCGTCCAGTGTGTTGAAGAAGATGCGTCCGTCCGCGAAAGCGGCGCCGCGATTGACGACATCGCAACAGGCAACGCCTTGCGCCGCGGGTTCCGGATTGGGTTCGAACTTCCATTTCATCGGCGCACCCGGCTTGGTGAGATCGAGCGCGTAGACGATGTTGGGGAAGGGACTCACGATGTACATCGTGCCGCCGACGACCAACGGCGCCGCTTCCTGGCCCTTATTGACGCCAGTCGAGAAGGTGAAGGCCACCTGCAGGTCCTTGGCATTGCCTTCGTTGATTTCCGTGAGCTCGCTGTAGCGGGTCGACGCGTAGTTCTTGGCGGGCATCGTCCATTGCCCGTCGTCAGGCGGCGCGGCGGAAGGCGGCGGCGAGATCGCCGGCGTTGACGGAGCTTCCGAAGCGGCCATCAGTAAGGGAGTGGAAGCCAGCAGCAGCGTCGCAAAGATGCTCGCAAGACGTTTTCTCGGTGCCGCCGAGTGGTTGGCGCATACCGCGACAACGCAGGGCGCGACAGGTTGGGCTGTTCGCTTCATTTCGGCGTCGAGCCTCCGACGCCAGAACCAAGTTCGGCCGCGACATCGGCCTCATGCCCGGCACAAAGCGGGTGGCCCCACCCGGAGGCGCTTTTGCCACCGGGATCGAGATCATAGATAATGGCATCCTTACGATTGGGATTGACGCCCGCCGGAACTTTGTCGAGGCCGAGCGCCGCGCGAACGCGCCAGGCGACATTGTGGTCGGCGCAGGAGGAATCGCCACTGACGCCAAGTGCACCGACGATCGTTTTGCCGTCGTATAGAGCCAGGCCTCCGCCAAAAACGACAATGCCGCCGATCGGCTTGCCTAGCAGCGGATCTTGGGCGCTACCGAAAGTCTTGGCATCGCCGGGATAGGCTGCCGCCTGGTTGACGGGGTTGGTGGCCTGCAGCCCGAACAGCGGGCCACCCGGCTGCACCCCTGCATAGAGGTTCGCGGTCGAGAGCGCCATGTTCGCCAAGCTGAGCCCATTGGCTGTATTCGCCTTCTCGGCGGCGATGAGCCGGCTGCCCGGCCATTGCGCATCGACGGTAGGTCCACTGAAGGCGACGGCGCAGACCGTCCCGTCGCGGGCGACGACGGCCGCCCATTCATTGGTCTCGAAGCCGCCATTCGCCGGGCCCCCGCTTGCCTTGACATTGGCCTTCAAGGCTGCGAGCAGCTTCTCGTGGTCGGCTGGACACGGCGCTTGGGCTCGCGCAGGGTTTTGTGCCAGCCCGACAATCGTCAGGATCAAGAGGCACAGAGCTGGTAAGGGAAACTGGCGACGGTCCATGGCTCCTCGAAACACCTTCTACATGGGAGCTGATCCGCTCTTGGGCACCGAACGAACAAGGAGCTGCTTTGTTCCTGATGCGTGGAGCGACAGTAGGCGCGCGAAGCAGCCGGGGCTGGCCTGCCCTTGAGTGGTCTGCCAATGCAGGTGCCCTCAGCGCTCTTGGTGAGAGCATATCTTTCCTCTTCTGCAGCGCGCCAGTGACCGGAAGGGCCGGCTTGACCGCCGGACTCTGATGATCGCAGCCAGGGAACAAGCAAAACTGCCCTGCGTTGGATAGCCAATGGAGCAGCTTCGATCAGATTTGGCGGCGATGGCTCAGCCTGGTTACTGGTTGGCCGTCGTGCTTTTGTTGATCCCTTACGCAGTGGGCGTGTTCTTGCTGGTCAGGACCTGCCACTGCCTTTGACTTGGTCAGCCGGCCTTGAATTGCTGAGCGCCACGGCAACAGGGCAGCCGCGCTATTGACCGAATTGGCACAGACCATGTTCGTATTCGCGTGACGGGCGGCGTGGGGTCTTCTTGACGAGCTATCCGCATCACATCCGAAGAGCCACCTCTCTCTCTGTCACATCGTGCGGATTTGTCGAGGTAACCTGCGTCCTGCTGGCGCTATGCCGCCTGTGCAGGCTCATTGAGGTCGAAATCGACAATCTGGCCTCGGCTGACCGCAGCTCTTGCAATGAGCGTGGCCAGTTCATAATCAGAAGCGAGGCAACCCCGGAAAACTGTGCGTATCGCGACGACGGCCGCCGATACCGAAAGCGGCCAAGATTTGCCTCTCCTGCACTCAATATAGTGCTGGATGAGATAGTCCAGATCGCGGTGCTTTTGGCTCATCGCAGCCTCCTTTCCTCGCGAATGTACAGGAACAGAACTCGCCCGCACTTAGATTTGTTAATGGCTATGAATTTTTGCCCAGGAATAATCAGCCAAGGTGCTCGGCCACGGACAAGCTCGATCCTCTGATCGGAACCTCACATCTCTGCTGGCTTCCGGGTTGTGCCTTCAGCGCGACGTAATCGTCCCACTACTCAAGGCACGGCTGCCCTGCTCCAACAGACGAGACGCGACAGCCCCGACCGCAAGTTTCGGACCGCACCGTGGGAACACAGCGTCGCTCTGCTGGTTTGGTCACGAACGATGACAGTGATCCGAAAGAGAATGTCAATGCGTTCTGCCACGGCTGCAACTGCTTGGAGCGCCTCATCCAGCATCGGCTCCTGTCTATGACCGATGGGCTCGCATCACTGGCAAAAGCGATCGGCCGCGGTAGCGCGATCCTGTTTGTCGGAGCGGGTGTGTCGATCAGCGTTGGGCTTCCGTCCTGGGAAAAGCTGATCGAGCAGATGGCAAAAGAACTTGGGATCGATGAGGAGTTTTCGATGCGGCGCGACCGTTTTCAAACTCTGGCCGAGTACTATCGGATAAGGCACGGCAGCATCGGACCACTGCGCAGCTGGATGGACAGAAACTGGTCGGTCGCCAGGGACCGCATTGAGACATCGGAGTTGCATCGCCTCATTGTGATGCTCAATTTCCCCATTATCTATACCACGAACTACGACCGTAACCTGGAACTGGCTTTCGAAATATACGGTCAGCGATACGTCAAAGTGGCCAATGCACGCGATGTAGCGCAAGCCCGGCAGGGGGTCACCCACATCGTGAAATTCCATGGCGACTTCGACGATGATTCGTCGCTTGTCCTGACCGAAACGGACTACCTCGATCGGCTTTCCTTTAATTCCCCACTCGATGTGCGGTTTCGTGCCGATGCACTTGGCAGCACGATCCTCTTCATAGGCTATAGCCTTTCCGACCCGAACATCCGGTTGCTGTTGCACCGCCTTTGGCAAACCTGGCATCGATCCGGCTATGAAAAAGATCGTCCTCCCTCGTTCATCTTCATGGCGAGCCGAAACCCCGTGGAGGAGGCGGTGCTTGGACACTGGGGCATTTCGGCGGTCGTCGGCGACGTCGATGATCCGCAGACTGCCCTGGTGAACTTTCTCAGGCAGCTGGTGGAGGCGGTCGGGGAGGAGGCGAAATTTGGACGGGCGGACCCCGGTGGAACGATGTCCGCCCGGCAGACGAATGGAGCCACCGGCTCGGGGGGAAGTTAGGCGGCCCTCTTGAACGAGCCGCGAGAGGCAGAGAATTCCGTCCGAAATTTCAACATCAATTTCGGTCCGCAGCATCCACCAGGAGACAGTCGGATATAGGCGCGGACGTATATTAAGTGTGCGCTGAATTGGTTCAGCCGCTTACTAAGCTCCGCATCGAGAGCTGTATGCTGTCCCGAGTAATGTCGACCGTCGCAAGGGTGACGGGCAGCTTGAACCGTCGTGGGCCAGCGCTGCCCGGATTCAAATAAAGCACGCCATCCACTGTCTCCATCCTCGGCACATGCGAGTGACCGGACACGACCAAATCGATGCCCTGGACAACTGGATCGATCTGCAGCGTCTTGAGATCATAGCTGGCCAATTGCGGAACCTTTGGCAGCGCGCGACCTTTTCCATAGTCGAGACCAGAGGAGGAACGAGTGGCAAATCTTGGAAGACTTGCGATCGCTATGCTGGGAGTCCTGGCTTATCAAAACCGCGACAAGATCGCAGAGATGATCCGTGGGGCGGGAGAGCGCGATCCAAACAATCCGCAAGGTGGGATTTTGGACCAGGTGTCCAAGGGCGTTTCCGGCACCGCGCTCGGCGATCTTCTCGACCGTTTTAGAAATGCAGGTGCAGGCGCGAAAGTGGACTCTTGGGTTGGCACCGGGCCGAACGAGCCGATCGAGCCTCACGAGGTGGAAAGGGCCATTGACGTGCAGACGCTGGAAGCTCTTTCGAGGCAGACTGGCCTTTCGCGCGAGGAGCTGATTGCGAGGATCACGAGGGATCTGCCGGATGCCATTAACCAGATGACCCCAAACGGCAACCTGCCAGCTGATCACCAAACGAATGCCTCGGGCGAGCCGACGCTGCTCGATGACGTGCCTTCCCGGCCGACGCAAAGCTAATCAGATGGCGGAGGCGGACTTGAAAGGGGCAGTGCGCTATCGCGGAGATCGGATCAAGCGAAAGGCCAGCCGCCAAGCTATGGACAAGCGAGCAGCCTATTGTGGATCGTCAGACTGCGAATGCAATTGCTGAGCTCGACTTGTTGGCCGTTCTGCTTGATTCACGATGGCGCCTCCCGGGAACGCCAATTCGGTTTGGATTGGATGCCTTAGTGGGCCTAGTGCCAGTACTGGGGGATGCAGCAACCGGGTTGGTCTCGGCCTACATTGTCCTGCGAGCCCGCAAGTGCGGCGCCGGAAACCTGTTGGTGGCCCGAATGCTGGGGAACGTGCTGTTTGATACTGTGGTGGGAAGTGTGCCCATTCTCGGATCGATCTTCGACGTGTACTATAAGGCGAACAATCGCAACATCCGATTGCTTCGCCGCCACCTAATCCGGAAGGTTGCGCGCAACAGCCAAACCGTAATTCGTCATCGGTGAAGCACATAGATGGCGTAAGAGATATTGCCGAAGAAAAAGGGCATTCTGCGCCGGAACCCGGATAGCCGCGCGCGCGACCCCACCAGAACGACCCAAGCCAGATCAGGACCATGACCACCAGACTGTAGGCCTGGAGATGGTCGGCGGGGCTGAAGATCATGAGCGCTCCGCACAGCGCCAGCCGAAACAGCATGTAAGATTGCCGTCCCGACTATCTCTGGTCGCATATCGGTTGAGAAAGACCCGGATATAGAGAGAAAACGCGATCCGAGCGGGAGCTGCGATCGTGTCGTCCCAGTGCGACCCGCCGCCAAGCACGAACCCTGCCGGGCCATCACAGGGCGTCGAAGTGGGCCGTCCTTGAAACCCAGTCTTGGTCATCCCGTTGTCGCCGGTTTTGGCGGAGGAGACCAAGTCCAACGTTAGACCATCAAATTCTATCCCGGCTTCCTGGCGGACCGGGAGCGCCCACGAACCCCGCAGGCGCGGATGCTGGGCTGGAGGAAGAGCGGAAAGCCACGGTCTGTTGCGAGCCTTCCGCCGGCTCGCAACCTTGCTGCGGATAGGTTACGGCAGGCTGGCCGGTCCAGCGTGGGTGAAGCGCCATTTCAGTATCCAGTCTAGGCTGCGGCGGCAGAGCGCTTGAACACGATTGTGACCCGGGTGCCTTCGTCAGCGCTGGAGGTCACATGGAACTCCGCCTTGGCGTTCTCGCTCAGCGACTGTGCGATGAGCGCGCCGAGCTTGCCTCGCTT
>NZ_JAPYKS010000028.1:0-56267 GCF_037179605.1 Mesorhizobium salmacidum (SeqCode) | reverse complement strand
GTGATGCGTCAGGCACTGGAAGCTTCGCATCGCGGTTGGGGCAAGTCGGTCGTCATCGGCGTCGCCGGCGCCGGCCAGGAGATTTCGACACGGCCGTTCCAGTTGGTCACCGGTCGCAGCTGGATGGGCACCGCCTTCGGCGGCGCACGCGGTCGCACCGACGTGCCGAGGATCGTCGACTGGTACATGGACGGCAAGATCCAGATCGACCCGATGATCACCCACACGCTGAAGCTCGAGGATATCAACCAGGGATTCGACCTCATGCATGAGGGCAAGTCGATCCGGAGTGTCGTGGTTTACTGAAGACGGCAACTGCCGCCGACTCCAGCTCGATGAAATAGATACGCCGAGCCCCGGTTCTGTGTTCCCAAATACTGTGCCTCGGGCAAATGGCGTAAAACCGGCGGCGTGGTTGGGTATGAGTACCTCAGATCACGCCGCCGGTGCAGGTCATAAAGGTGCGATGCTGCGGCACATTGTGGCAGCTCTATCGTGATCACAGCAGAATAGCGAAAATCACACATCCGCAGCCGCGCCCGTCTTGGCCGAGAGGCCCGATGAGCCTCCATGGGTTCTCCACTCAGACGACAGCATAAAGGTGGCGGGCCTCCTCCAGTTTATGGGATCAGGCCGCTTGATCAGGCCTCTTTTGCGGAGGCCGGCGGACCCAATGACGCGTTGGGCATGATAGCCGAGCGGATGGCGGGGGCGACGCTCCCAAACTTCAGGGCTGCGACTACAGGTGTAACTGTCCCGCTAACGTTTCCCTCCACCGTGACAGCTCATTCCGCTGGCGCGACCCGCAGCGATGGCATTCGGGCGCTTAGCCGGTCGAGATAGAGGTAAACGACCGGCGTGGTATAGAGCGTCAAAAGCTGAGAGACGACGAGCCCGCCGACTATCGCGATGCCCAGCGGCTGGCGGAGTTCCGCGCCGGTGCCGGTTTCGAGCGCCAGCGGCAAAGCGCCGAGCAGGGCGGCGAAGGTTGTCATCATGATAGGCCGGAAACGCTGCAGGCTGGCCTTGTGTATGGCCGCGCGGGACGAGAGCGCTTCGTGGCGTTCGGCCTGCAAGGCCATGTCGATCATCATGATGGCGTTCTTCTTGACGATACCGATCAAGAGAATGATGCCGATCAGCGAGATCACGTCGAACTCCATGCCGGTGATGATGAGCGCGAGCAGCGCGCCGATGCCCGCCGAGGGTAGCGTCGACAGGATGGTGATCGGATGCACATAGCTCTCGTAGAGGACGCCGAGTACCACATAGATCGTGGCGAGCGCCGCGGCGATCAGCAAAAGCTCGTTTATCAAATTGGCGCGGTAGGCGAGCGCCGTGCCGGCCAGTGAGCCGTGGATCGACACCGGCATCTTCAGCTCGGCCATGGCGCGGTCGATCGCGGCCGAAGCGTCGCCAAGCGTGGCGCCATCGGCAATGTTGAACGAGATTGTCGTGGCGACGAAATGGCCCTGGTGGTTGACCGAGATCGGCATCGTCGCCGGGCCGTAGGTGCTGAAGGCGGCCAACGGCACCATTTTTTCGGCCGAGGTGCTGACCGCCGCGCCGCTCGACGCACTCCCATGGCCGGTGACGGCAATGGCGTTGGTCGCCTGGTTCCGCAGCGAGCCCGTCAGGCTGCCGGCCAGCGCGTTGGTCTGCTGCGCGCCGCTGGCCGCAGCACCCGAGGTGCTGACATAGATGCCGTTCAGCGCGCTCGGATCCTGCAAATAGCGCGGCGCCACTTCCATGACGACATGGTACTGGTTGCGGGCGTTGAAGATGGTCGACACCTGGCGCTGGCCGAAAGCATCGTAAAGCGTGGCGTCGATGCTGGCCGGGGTCAGGCCGAGGCGCGCTGCGCTCTGGCGGTCGACCGTGATGTTGGTCTCGAGCCCGGCCTCGTCGCGGTCGGAATTGACGTCGGTGAGCTCGGGCGCCTGCTTCAGGACATCGACCAGCTTCGGCGTCCATTCGTCTAGGTCGGCGGTCGTGTCGGCCTGCAGCGTGTATTGATAGGTTGCGAGGCTCTGGCGGCCGCCGACCCTGATCTCCTGGCGCGGATTGAGGAAGAGCCGCGCGCCGGGCAATTGCCCGAGCTGCGCGCGCAACCGCGTCAGCACCAATTGCAGCGGCGCCCGTTCGCCCTTCGGCTTCAGCGCGACCTGGACGAAGCCGGAATTGGTCTGCCGACCGCCTATATAGCCGACCACATTCTCGACCGCCGGATCGTTCTTGAGAATCGCTTGCAGCTGTTCGAATTTCTACCGCATCAGCTGGAAGGAAATGGCCTGATCGGCGCGCAGCCCACCCATCAGTTCGCCGGTGTCCTGCTGCGGGAAGAAGCCCTTCGGGACCACTGTATAGAGATACACGTTGAAGACGATGGCCGCGAAAAGCACCACCAGCATGAGTTCCGAATTGTCGAGCGACCAGGCGAGCGAGCGGCCATAGAAGGCGCGGACGCGCTCGAAGACGCCTTCGCCGAAGCGGGCAAGGACCGAGCGCCTGGTTGACGGGCTCGCGCCCAAGTGCAGGAAATGCGCACACATCATCGGCGTCACGGTCAGCGACAGCACAAGCGAAATGGCGATCGACAGCGACAGCGTCAGGGCGAATTCATGGAACAGGCGGCCGACTATGCCGCCCATCAACAGGATCGGCAGGAAGACGGCCACCAGCGAGGCGCTCATCGACAGCACTGTGAAGCCGACTTCCTTGGCGCCGGTCAGCGCCGCCTTGCCGCGCGGCATGCCGTCCTCGATATAGCGCGTGATGTTTTCCAGCACCACGATGGCATCGTCGACAACGAAGCCGGTGGCGATGGTCAGCGCCATCAGCGACAGATTGTCGAGCGTGAAGCCGAGCAGGTACATCGCCGCGAACGTGCCGAGGATCGAGAGGACCAGCGCGACGCTCGGGATCAATGCCGCCCGCCAGTCGCGCAGGAATGAGAACACCACGAGGATGACGAGCAGCACCGCCAATACCAGCGTCAGCTCGGTGTCGTGCAGCGAACCACGGATGGTGGTCGAGCCGTCTGTCGCGATGCTCAACCGCGCATCCGCCGGCACCGAGGCTTGCAGCGTAGGCAACAGCGCGCGCACCCGGTCGACGGTCTCTATGATGTTGGCATTGGGCTCGCGGTAGAGCACCAGAAGCACCGCCGGCTCGCCATTGACGAGGCCGAGGTTGCGCACGTCCTCGACGGAATCCTCGACATCGGCCATGTCGCGAAGCCTGACCGCGGCATTGTTGCGCCAGGCGATGACGAGGTCGCGAAAATCGGCGGCATGGCTCGCCTGGTCGTTGGTATACAGCTGGTAGTGCAGCACACCATCTTCCTCGAAACCTTTCGGGCTGCGGGCGTTGGCCGAGGCAAGTGCGGCGCGCACGTCCTCCAGGCCTATTCCGTAGTGGAATAGCGCGCCGGGATTGAGCTCGACGCGCACGGCCGGCAGCGACGAGCCGCCGAGGTCTACATTGCCGACGCCCTCGACCTGCGACAGGCGCTGCTGCAGCACGGTCGCGGCGGCATCGTAGAGCTGGCCGGGTGTCAGCGTGCGCGAGGTCAGCGCCAGGATCATCACCGGCGAGTCGGCGGGATTGTATTTGCGATAGTTCGGGTTGCTGCGCAGGTCCGACGGCAGGTCGGCGCGCGCGGCGTTGATGGCGGCCTGGACGTCACGCGCCGCTCCATTGATGTCGCGGTCGAGGTCGAATTGCAGCACGACATTGGTCGAGCCGGTGCCCGAGCGCGAGGTCATTTCGGAGACCCCGGCGATCTGGCCGAGATGGCGCTCCAGCGGTGCGGCGACATCGCTCGCCATCGTGTCAGGGCTCGCGCCCGCCATCGAGGCCTGCACCGAGATGGTGGGGAAATCGACCTTGGGCAAAGGTGCTACGGGCAGATTGAAATAAGCGATCAGGCCCGCGGCGGCCAGGCCGATCGCCAGCAGCGTGGTGGCAACCGGCCGCGCGATGAACGGCGCCGAGAGGTTCACGATGTGGATCCGCCGTTGGAGGCTTCGACGACGCCGGAGCCGCGCCGCGTCAGCCGGTCGAAGGCGAGATAGATGACAGGCGTTGTGAACAGCGTCAGCACCTGACTGACGATCAGCCCGCCGACGATGGTGATGCCGAGCGGCTGGTGAAGCTCGGAGCCGGCAAGGCCGCCGAGCAGCAGCGGCAGCGCGCCGAACAACGCGGCGAAAGTCGTCATCAGGATCGGGCGGAGCCTCAGCAGGCACGACTCGTAGATCGCCTCGCGCGGATCGAGCCCCTGCAGCCGCTCAGCCTGGAGGGCGAAATCGATCATCATGATGGCGTTCTTCTTGACGATGCCGACGAGCAGCACGATGCCGATGATGCCGATGACATCAAGTTCATGACCGGCGAGCATCAGCGCCCCCAGCGCGCCGACGGTGGCGGACGGCAGCGTCGACAGGATCGTCAGCGGGTGGATGAAGCTCTCATAGAGCACGCCGAGCACGACATAGACGGTGGCGACGGCCGCCAGCACCAGCAGCAGTTCGTTGGACAGCGAGCTCTGCAGCGCCAGTGCCGCGCCCTGGAAGCCGGTCGTCAGGCCGGCGGGTGGCTGCATGTCCTGCTCGGTAGCGGTGATTGCCGCAGTCGCGTCGCCCAGCGAGACGCCGGAGGCGAGGTTGAAGGAGATAGTCGCCGCCGGGAATTGCGCGAGATGGTTCACCAGCAACGGCGCCTGCCGGACATTAATGCTGCCGATCGCCGACAGCGGCACCTGGCCCGAACCCGACGATGGCAAGTAGATCGAGCCCAGCGAAGCCGGAGTTTGGCCGACCGACGGATCGGCTTCGAGGATGACGCGGTATTCGTTCGACTGGGTGAAGATGGTCGAGATGATGCGCTGGCCGAAAGCGTCGTAGAGCGCGTTGTCTACCGTCGCCGGCGTGATGCCGAAGCGCGCCGCCGTAGCGCGGTCGATGGTGACGTCGACGGCAAGTCCGCTCTGCTGGCTATCGCTGGCGACATCGGCAAGCTCGGGAAGCGCCGAGAGCCTGTCGGTGAGCTTGGTCGTCCATGCCGCCAGCTCGACGGGATCGGAATCCTGCAGCACATACTGGTATTGCGAAGCGCTTATCGTGGAATCGACCGTCAGGTCCTGCACCGGCTGCATGTGCAGCGCTATTCCCGTGAGCCCGGCGGCTTCCCGCGTCAGCCGCCTGATGATGGCGCTGGCGTCAGCCTGGCGCTCGTCGCGCGGCTTCAGATTGATCAACATATGGCCGCTGTTGGCGGTCATATTCTGGCCGTCGACGCCGATGAAGGACGACAGGCTGGCGACATCGGGATCCTTCAGAATGGCGTCGGCCAGCGCCTGCTGATGGTCCGCCATGTCGGCATAGGAAGCCGAGCCCGCCGCCTCTGTGATGGCCGAGATGGCGCCGGTGTCCTGCGCCGGGAAGAAGCCCTTCGGGATGGCGATGTAGAGGTAGACGGTAAGCGCCAGCGTCGCGACCGCCACCAGCAATGTCAGGGCCTGGCGGTCGAGCACCCAGCGGAGCGCCGCACCATAGCCGTTCGCGACCGCATCAAAGGCGCCTTCGCTCCAGCGCACCAGCGCGCCTTGCCTGCGCTCCGCCGGCGGCTTCAACAGCCTGGCGCACAGCATCGGCACCAAGGTCAGTGAGACGACGGCCGAGATGACGATGGCGACGGCTAAAGTGATGGCGAATTCGTGGAACAGGCGGCCGACGACATCGCCCATCAACAAAAGCGGAATCAGCACCGCGATCAACGAAACGGTGAGCGAGATGATGGTGAAGCCGATCTGGGCGGAACCTTCGAGCGCGGCGGTCACCGGATCTTCGCCATGCTCGATGAAGCGCGAGATGTTCTCGATCATGACGATGGCGTCGTCGATGACGAATCCGGAAGAGATCGTCAGCGCCATCAGCGACAGATTGTCGAGGCTGAAACCCAACAGATACATGACTGCGAAGGTGCCGACGAGGGACAGCGGCACCGACAGGCTGGGGATGATCGTCGCCGGGATATTGCGCAGGAAAAGGAATGTGACGAGCACGACCAGAAGCGCCGCCAGCCCCAGTTCGAACTCGACGTCGTGGACGGAGGCCCGGATCGTCGTGGTGCGGTCGGTCAGCGGTTCGACATCGAGCGCCGCCGGGAGGCCGGCGCGCAGTTGCGGCAGCAGCGCCTTCACGCCGTCGACGACGCGGATGACATTGGCGCCGGGCTGGCGCTGGATGTTGAGGATGATCGCCGGCGTGCGGTTTTTCCATGCGCCCAGCCTCGAATTTTCGGGCCCTTCGACGATGTCGGCCACCTCGCCCAGCCTCACCGGCGCGCCGTTGCGGTAGGCGATCACCATATCGGCATAGGCCTTCGGATCGGCGACCTGGTCGTTGGCGTTGATGGTATAGGAGCGCGCCGGCCCGTCGAAACTTCCCTTCGGCGTGTTGACGTTGAGCGTGCCGATGGCGGTGCGCAGATCGTCGATGTTGAGGCCCATGGCGGCCAGAGCCTTGAGCTTGACTTGCACGCGCACGGCCGGGCGCTCGCCGCCGCTGATCGAAACCAGGCCGACGCCGGGAAGCTGCGATATCTTCTGCGCCAGCCGCGTCTCGGCATAGTTCTCCACTTGCGTCGGCGGCAGCGTCCTGGAGGTGATCGCCAGCGTCAGGATCGGCGCGTCGGCCGGATTCACTTTGGCGTAGATCGGCGGCGCCGGCAGGTCGGCGGGCAGAAGATTGCCCGACGCATTGATCGCCGCCTGCACCTCCTGCTCGGCGATGTCGAGGCTGAGCTCGAGGCTGAAGCGCAGCGTGATGACCGAGGCGCCGGCGGAGGAGCCCGACGACATCTGCTCCAGGCCCGGCATCTGGCCAAACTGGCGCTCGAGCGGCGCGGTCACCGAAGTGGTCATCACCTCCGGGCTGGCGCCCGGGTAGAAGGTCTGCACCTGGATCGTCGGGTAATCGACTTCAGGCAGCGCCGAGAGCGGCAGGAACAGATAGGCGATCATGCCGACGATCAGGATGGTGGCCATGATCAGCGTCGTCGCCACGGGCCGCAGGATGAACGGCCGCGACGGATTCAGCCAGCCGGAGACGAGGCCGCTCGGCGTGTTCATCGGCTTTCGCCGGAATCGCCGCCATTGCCGGCACCACCGCCGCCGTCGCGACGATTGTGGCGGTGGTGCTTGTGGCCGGAAGCATCGCCCGATGCAGCCGTGCCCTCGCCCGCCGAGTCGTGGCCTGTCGAACCGGCGCCTTGGCCGCTCGATGTCGCGGGCGGGTTGCCGGGATTGGCGGCCGGCGCACCGGCGGCCGCGCTGCCGGTGCCCGCTGCTTGCGGCGGCGCTGGAGATGCGGCGCCGGAGATCGGCGCCGTGCCGTTGTCGGGCACGGTGACCTTGGCGCCGTCCTTGAGCCGGTCGACGCCGTCGACCACGACCTTGCCGTCAGGCGCCAGGCCGGACAGAAGCTGCGTGACGGTGGCGTTGCCCGGGCCGAGCGAAACGGTCTTCACCGAGACGGTGCTGTCGTCGTTGAGCTGGTAGACGAAGGTGCCCGGCGCGCCGTGCTGGATGGCGGCGTTGGGCAGAACGCTGACCCCGGTGAGCGTGCGCACAAGCAGATGCACGTTGACGAACTGGTTGGGATAGAGTGCGCCGTCGGCATTAGGGAAAACCGCGCGCAGCTTCACCGTGCCAGTCGTCGGATCGATCTGGTTGTCGATCGTCTGCAGCGTGCCTTCGGCGACCTGGTTGGTGTCGTTGCGGTCGAACAAGCTGGCCTTGAGCCCGGGATTGCCGTGAGTCTGCTCCAGCACTTGCGCCAAGCTGTCCTCGGTTAGCGAGAACAGCACCGAGATCGGCTGCATCCGAGCGATCACCGCAATGCCGGTGCTGTCGCCCGGCGTGACATAGTTGCCCTGGTCGACGAGGCGCAGGCCGATACGGCCGTCGGCCGGCGCCGTGATATGGCTGTTGGCGATGTTGACCTGCACACCCTCGATCTGCGCCTGGTCGGACATCACCGTGCCCTCGTCGGACTGCACCGTCGCGCGCTGCAGGTCCACCGCCTGCTGGGTGACCGCGTTGGAGGTAAGCTTCAGGTCACGGTCGAGGTCGAGCTTGGCATCGGCAAGCAGCGCCTGGTCGTGCTGCAATTGCCCCTGCAATTGGTGCAGCGAAGCGTTCAACGTGCGGTCGTCCATCTGGGCGAGGAAATCGCCCTTCTTCACCATCTGGCCCTCGGAGAAGCCAATTGCGGTGATCTGGCCACTGACCTGCGACCGCACAGTGACGGTCGACAGCGACGTGACCGTGCCCAGCGCCTCGAGAACGATCGGGATATCCGCCTGTGCCACGGGCGCCACGGCAACCGGCTGCGCGAGATCGCCGCCGCCGCGGAAACGGCCGCCGCCACGCTGGCTGCCCTGCTGGTGGACCTGAATGGGATGCAGCCAGAACGCGCCGCCTACCGCCGCCAGGACGAGGAGCAACGCAACGATCCAGCCTCGCCGCGAACGGCGCATGACCACTGGCCGGACCCCTGTCAGGGGCTCGCCGGGGGTCACGGGGCCGCTGGGGGGCGCCGCCTTGCTGCGGAGCTCGCGCCGGCTGACGACTTCGTCGTCCACTTCTCTCACCTGTCGTTCGACCGCATTCCCGGGCTACCGTCTTCGCCGACCGCGCCGACCGCGCCGACGGACCGTGCCGAGGCGACAGCCCGAGGTGCGATCCAGCCGGAGCATAGGCACCCGAATTTCCCCGTTCAATTCCAGGCACATTAAATTCTCGTGAGAAATTGAACCACTTAGGCGCTGAAGGCTGCTTCATATTGCGAGATAGTCCGGTCGCAGTTCGCCGCCAATCCGAGCGGGCAAACGAGAGTGGATGAGTGGCTTTATGCAAGCGACGACAAGGCCTTACGGGACCCGTCACCCGCGCGAAACGGGCCGCGAACACAGTGGTGAGGTGCTCATGGCCTCGACGCCCCCACCTTCACGACTGGGGCTGCAAGAAATCTAGCTCGCAAAGATGTGAACGCGCCACCGGCTGGTTCCGCCAAGCCTGCATTAAGTCGGGAAGCTGCTACCGGACCAAGGTTCTGCTGACGCATCGGCGCATTTCGAAGGCCAAGTTGCTCGACCTAGAGGACGCAATCCGGCCTTCGCTGAAGTCTTTCGTCATCCGCTTGTGCAAGGTCGGCGGCCGGGCTTTCGAGCAGGCGGTGCTCGCCGCGATGGCGGACGAGTCGGCTGTCGGCCGAGCTGATGGAAGTTATGCTGACAGCGCGCGCCTCGGAGGAAACAGTACTGCCGGCGGCACGATCTCGTCGTAAAGATTGTCGCCAAGAGCGAGCCATGCTGACGCTTCGTGGCCATTCCGGTGACGGCACTTTCGTTCACAATGGCGATCCGTCACCCTTGCGCCGCTCACCCGACGTGGCGGCCTACTTCGGGCTGACGTCGTGGCGCTGGCAGTCGGGAACCTCGATTGACGTCCGGGCCGCATCTCGAAGGGCGGCGACGCGGACGTGCGCCGCTCGCTTGACGAGGCGGCTTCGGGCTGATGACGCGCTTCAAGGGCTCCGACAAGGTCAAGAGCTGGGGGCAGGCTATCGCCAAATGCTCCTGCCACCGCAAGGCCTGCGTCGCCGCGTCGCGCAAGCTGGCGGTGACCATGCACCATGTGGAGCGACGGAACGTTCTATGTCGGCGATTCCGCGGCGAACCGAGGCGATGCCGCGCAGCGCGCTCATCGCAAGGATCGCAGGCTTTTGGGAGCGCATCGATGAACGGTGCGAGCGTGGTTCAAACATGGCGCAGGCACGCTGACGGGCGCCATCTGACATAAGGATCCGCTCCGTCGGACGAGGACCGATGCAGACCAGGAACGGCGAAACGCACGCCACGCTCAGCAACAAGCCGATCCCTCTACCCTAAAAAGGGAGGTCGCGCTAAAGGGCTGGAAGCCAGTCCGTGAGGACTTGCGAATAAGTCGCGACTTATGCGGCCGTGTGAAGCACTTGCGCGGCGAAGAGGACTTGCGCCACGCGCGGGGGCAGCGGGGTAGTTAGCCTTGCGCACCCGCGCGGCACCTCGGCCCCGGATTACGATTCAGTTACCGTCGAAGGCGTAGGACCGCCGGGCGGCAGGAAACCGCTCTCCGGCGGGGGTTTGCCAGCCCTTGTTAATAGTTCTTCATCGCTCGGTGCGGCATGCCGGCTTCCTCGAACTCGTCGCCACATGCGACGAAGCCAAGCTTTTCGTAAAGTGCGGTCTTGTCGGCCTGGGACGTGAGGTAGAAGCGGTTCTCGCCACGTGACCGCGCTATCTGCATCCCCGCCTGCATCATCCGCATGGCGATGCCATTGCCCCTTTGGCGTAGAAGGGCGACGCGGCCGAACTTGGCATGTTCGGTCAGAAAGACAATCCGCAGCGTGCCGACGACATAGCCTCCGGCAATTGCGACGAGGTGAGTGGCCAGCGCGTCATACGCATCCTGTTCCACCGTCTCGGGCACGTTCTGCTCGACAATGAACACTTTGCGCCGGACTTCCAGGGCGAGGGCGCCTAGGTCAGAGGCAATCGGAACGGAGAGGATCGTGAAACATGGCAGACTATTTCCGCAATCTTACGCCAGCGCCACCACCATTCTCGGGATGAACTCGACCCCGGCCGTTTCGCAGGTTCACGCAACTCTGAAACGCGATCCATTTTGTAGGCCCAAGCGCTGATGACGGGGCAGCAGCGGCCTTGAAGGGAACGACCACAGTTTCGACCGAGTCCCAGCCTCCTGGCAACCATGACCTTCGCCTGACGTTGCGCGGGCGGAGAAGATCGAAAACATGCTGCGGTATGGGAGTGGCATCGCAAATTGATCCTCATAGGGCTCTGACCCCGTTGTCGACCTTAGCCCGGACAGGAACCGGTTGCAGGGTCTTCAGGAAGGAAGAAGCTTCGCCGCTCGCAAGCGGTGAGTTCGCGACGGACGGTGCGCCGTGCGAAGTCAATGAGGTCCCGGGGTGTTTGGAAGACGCGCAGGATGCGGACACCTTTTTCGCCGGAAACAATTGCGACGTGGGTGCCGTCGGAACTGAAAGCTGCGCGTGTAAAGCCCAGTAGAACGGTTGCTTCGTCGTGGCTGCCAAGGACGGCAACCTGGCGCCCGGATTGCGTCGCCCATAGCCGGACCGTGCGATCTTTCGAGGACGCGGTCACGACATATAAGCCATTGGGACTGAACTGGGCGCTGTCCACCGCGCCGCTGTGGCCCCTTAGAACGGCCCTTTCCAGTCCGCCAGCCACACTCCAGATCCGGACGGTTCCATCGCGCGAGCCGGTCAGCAGCAACTGACCGTCGGGGCTGAAGGCGATGACCGTTACCGCGCTGGTGTGTCCCACTAGCGTTCTGACGTTTGCTCCGTCCGTGGTCGACCAAATGCGAGCCGTGTGGTCGAGTGAGCCCGTGGCGACGAGTTGACCGTCCGGGCTGAAGGCCGCTGCCGTGATGCGATCCTGATGCCCCACAAGAACCCTGAGCTCGGCTCCGCCCGTCGTCAGGAGGTGGCCCGCATTGTCTTCCCTGGCCGAGAGGATCAGATTTCCGTCATGGCTAAGAATGGCCTGCGGCAAGTTACTGCTCGTATGGATGGCGGCTAGCTCGGTGCCGGTCGCGGCGTCCCACAGCTGCGCGGTGCCGTTCATCGATGCGCAAAGAAGCGATTTGTCATCGCGACCAAACTGGATCTGGATCAGGCCGCGATGTGATCGGAACTGGGCGGTCTCGTGTCCTGTGGCCACATCCCAAACACGTACCTGCCCCCCAAGAGATGCCGTCCCGACGCGCCTTCCATCTAGGCTGAACGTCGCGCTTTGAACGATCTCCTGTGTATCGAGCCGGATTGTCTCGCGCCCGCTCACGACATCCCACAGGTGCGCCGCGCTGTCGCCGCCGCCGGTCAGCAGGTGGACATTGTCGGGACTGAAGACCGCGAAAGTCGGCCGATATTCATGTGAGAGCGCGGTCGTTAGTGCGCCGTCGACATCCCACAGCCGAGCGGTGCCATCGTGTGAAGCAGTGAGAAGAATGTTGCTGTCGACCGGGCTGAATTCCATATGCTCGACCAAAGATTCATGACCGGCGATCGTCGTCATCAACGAGGTGCGTTCAGCGTCCCAGATGCGGATCGGCCCATTGACCGAGGCGGTCGCCAGGAAGCGGTCGTCCGGAGTGAAAGCACCGTTCATCTCGACATCGCGTTCATCCGTGTCCATGTCTGCCTTCAACCCCGAAACCTCCTGGCCGAGCACATCATCCAGCGTTCCCAACGCTCCATCCCAAATCCGGGCAGTGCCATCGAGGGATACTGTGGCGATTCGCTGACCCCCGTGACTGAAAATCACGCCGTTCAATTGCGTGTCGCTCTTGCTGCCGGCCAACTTTGCGATCTCCGTTCCATTCGACAAATCGAAAAGGCTGGAAGTGTTGCGGTGTGAATGCCAACCCCACGGGCCGGCCAGCATCCGGCTTCCGTCCGGGCTGAACGCCAGGCTGTAGGGCCAGGAGGTCACTCGGATTGACCGCGTCAGCGCCCCGTCTGCGGTATTCCAGACCGAAACAAAATGCTTGCCTGCCGTCGCGAAGCTGCGGCCGTCTGAACTGAAAGCAGCACGCGTATATGCGTCGCTCCTTACACCCAGGACTTTCTTTCCGATCCGAGCATCCCACAGCGTTGCATCGCTGTTCTCCCCCGCCGTCAGCACCCGGGTGCCATCCGGGCTGAAGATTGCCGTCGGATAATTGCCTACCGGCCGCAGGATGAAGAGCTGTTCTCCCGAGACGGCGTCCCAGAGACGTGCAGTGCCGTCCCTCGCGGCCGTCAGGATACGGCTCCCGTCCGGGCTGAATTCAGCCCTCTCCACGACCTCCTCATGACCTTTCAGAACTGCAGTTTCTGCACCGCTGGAGATGTCCCAGACGACTGGGGTCTTGTCGTAGGATGCGGTGACGATGCGATCGCCGGTCGGATTGAATGCCGCATCCGTCACGCCGGCGCGATGCCGGAAGATTTTGATCTGTTGGTGCGCCAGCAGAGCCTTGTAGAGGGCTGCCTCCGCCTCAAAGAGATATGGCCGCTCGGATTGGTCCTTCGGGGACAGCGCTTCGAGCGCCAACAGGATCGCAGCCTCGGTGTTGCCTCTCGACGCGGACTGCTCCGAAAGAAACGAGAGCGAAAGGAACTGATTGCGCAGCGCCTGGTCTCGTTGCCACCTTGCCTCCTCCTGCGCCCTGAAGGCGACCAGTGCACCTGCGCCCGCCAGGAGAGCGAGCACTATCGCCACGATCGCGGCGTTGCGTGTACGTCGGGCAAGCCGGTTTGCTGCGGCAGCCGCGAGGCTCCGGCGCTCGGCTTCGCGCTCCAGGCGCTCGCGTTTTGCCTCTTCGGCGGCCGCGATCAGCGCCAGCTCTGCGCGCCGGTCCTTCTCCTCTTTCTGCCGGTAGGCAAGCAAGGACTCCTCGATGTATTCCAGGACGTAATCGTCGACCTCCTCCCGTCTTGACAGCATCAGCTCTTCGCCCTCCGCAAGACGTTTGCCGGACGGAAGGAGAAGCTCTCTATTCCTGTTCTCCAGGTGCCATCGGTGGGCGTCGGACCTGAGGCGTTCGCGCGTCTCTAGGAAATTCCGGTTTGCATTCACAATGTCACCGGCGCTCGGCCAGCGCCTCAACAGTGCTTCATGTGCAACGCGGACTAGGACATGTCCTGCGGCGTCCTCATCGCTGACGAGGAGCCGTGCGTCGATCAGCGCCCTGACGAGGGCCGATCGCGCGGGCGTGCTTGCAATTTCGGCGAAGACGGCCGGACGTGCCGTGACCGTATCATCGCCCGGATTTGCCGTGGTGAGGGCGCGCAGCACCGCGGGCAGGGCCTCCTGTATCTCGGGCGCCAGCAAGTCCACGACTTCGTCGGCGCGGCGCGCGATTGCGCCTTCGAGCCCGCCGAGCGCACGATAATGCGCAAAGGTGAGAACTCGGCGCTCGCGGCCGGCCTCGTACAACGCGTCAAGGACAAACTCAAGAAGCGGCAATGATCCGGGATCGGCAGCTGCTGCCTCCTGCAGCACATCATCGAGACGCCCCCACTCGGCATTCTCCTCGAAGCGGAGGCCGGCAACGCGCGCGGGTTCGCGGATGATCTGCCCAATCTCTGTGCTAGTCGGCGGCAGGAGTTCGTAGTTTGCGAGGCCGTCCTTAAGTGCCGAGAAACCCTGGACCTCACCGCAGCGGTGAAAGAAGTCCGAACGGATCGCCACTATCACCCAGACCAGTCCGCTGGCGGCCAGCACCGCCATGAACCGCACAAGGGCCTCGCGCGTCGCCGGCTGTCTCTCTGACGTGAACAGCTCCTCCAATTGATCGATGGCGACAAGCAATCTGATCTGCGACCGGTCCGGCCCGGCGGCCTTGAGAAGTGCCTGTCGGACCATCGCCATTGCTCGATCCGGCGTGCTGCTGCAGAGCCGGGCAAACTCCGCGGCTGTTATTTCGCAGGACAGCTCCGGCACGGCAGCTTCGTGAAGCAGCGCCGCAGCCAGCACAG
Organism: Mesorhizobium salmacidum (SeqCode); assembly: GCF_037179605.1. Taxonomy (NCBI): domain Bacteria; kingdom Pseudomonadati; phylum Pseudomonadota; class Alphaproteobacteria; order Hyphomicrobiales; family Phyllobacteriaceae; genus Mesorhizobium; species Mesorhizobium salmacidum (SeqCode). The sequence continues at coordinate 41,649 of NZ_JAPYKS010000028.1, read as the reverse complement.
TGAATGCATCCGGTCCTTCGGAAAGGCGGATCAGGCAGCGGCGCCACAAGGATATGCCTGCCACGGCTTCAGATCGCGTCAATGACGGCAGCAGGCCAGCGCGCAGGAGGGAAGACTTGCCGCAACCGCTCATTCCGTAGATGAGCAGGAATGCCGTGCCGCTTGCTGCCTGCTGCTCCAGTCTTGCAGTGCAGGCAGCAATCGCCCGCGCTCTGCCAAAGAAGAGATCGGCGTCTTCGAATTCGAAGGCATCGAGACCGCGAAATGGCGACCTGTCCGGTTCCTCCGAAGCAAGAGGTACGCGGTAGATGCGCAAGGCACGTGCGACGTCCTTCAGCTTGTGCTCGCCGAGCTTGATGAATTCCAGCGGGAGCCGGTCTCGAGCCTGGGCGTGAACCGCTTCCGTGACACAAATCCCGCCCGGTCGTGACAACGTTTGAAGGTGAGCTGCGACCTCGACCGCCTCGCCCCGGAGGTGGTCACCCTCGTCGACGACGTAGCCGAGGTGAACGCCGATGCGGAAGTGCAGGCGCTTTGTCTTGGGAACTTCGCAATTCCGCCTATCGACCTCATGCTGGATGTCGCTCGCACATCGCAACGCCTCGACAGGGCCTGTGAATTCGGCGACCACGCTCCCCTCGGCGCTCGAGAACACGCGGCCCGCATGTTGAACCAGCAGCCTATCGATGATCTGCCTGTACGGCCGGATAGGTACGACAGTGCCCTGCTCATCCTCATTTGGCGGCCGACCGTCAGCAGCCAGTTCGGCTGCCAGAATAGTGGCCATTCTTGGGCCGGCGTTTGAGGGCCGGACCAGCCTGTACCCGCGCCTAGGCACTGTCTCCACAACAGCCTGCCGACTGTCGTTGAGCGCCGCACGGATCTCGTGAATGCATTGCACAAGGCTGTCGTCGGTAACCGCGATCCCGTTCCAGACCGCCCTCATCAGCTCGTCCTTAGTGACGACGCGATCAGCGTTCTCCAGAAGGTGACGAAGCACCTCGAAGGTTTGGTGGCGAAGTGCGATTGTGCTGTTGGATTTGTCGCGCAAGGTCTCGCTGCTCACGTCGACGGTGACGCCGTTGAGCACGAACATCGTGGGCGGCGAGCTAGTCAAGCCATTTCCCTCAAGCACGAAGCCGCAGTCCAATGCTCCGATCTTAGCACGGTTTCGCACTTGCCATCATCCTTCAGATCGGGCGGGACCGCGGTTTTCGGCAAATGATCGGAAGCCGTTCGTGACCCCGAGACGCCTCGGACCGACAATCGCAGTGTCAGCGAGAGGCTCACCATGGACGACGAAGTGCAGATGGCTCGAAGTGTGGGTGCAAGACCGGTGCTACGGCTCACAGGCGTGTGCCTGCTCACCCTGTTCTTCGCGATGGCGCCACAGGCTCACTCGACCAATCGTCCCGCAGCTGGTCTGGTCGAAGTCGATCTGCAATTGATCCTTGCCGTGGACATCTCGCCGTCGATGAGCAGAGCTGAGCAAAGAGTGCAGCGCGACGGCTACGTCGATGCTTTCCGCCACGCGGACATCGCGGGGGCAATCAAGTCGGGAGAGCGGGGCAGAATCGCAGTGCTCTATCTGGAGTGGGCAGGGCCAAATCAGCAAACCGTCATCGTGCCGTGGACAATTATCCAAAGTCGCGAGGACGCTCTCACTTTGGCAGACGGGCTCGCGGCTTTGTCGTTGACTGAAGGCCGCGGTACGTCGATCTCCGGCGCATTGTCGGCCGCGAATAAACTGTTCGCGAATAGCGGCTTACGCAGCCCGCGCAAGGTAATTGACGTATCCGGCGACGGACCTAACAATGCCGGAGCACTCGTTGACCCCATCCGGCAAGTTCTTCTCGCCGATGGCGTGACGATCAACGGGCTGCCTATCGCGCTGCCCCGCATTGGCGGGGTCGGCGGGTTTGCGATATATGATCGTTCCTATCTGGAGTCTTATTTCGAACGCTGCGTCATTGGCGGACCAGACGCATTTACAATCAGTGTCACTGAGACCGCCATGTTCAACACCGCAGTCCGACGAAAGCTGGTGCGGGAAATCTCCATGAATACGGGGCGGATGATCTACGCCGCTTTGAGTTCAGACAGCACGCTCGATTGCAACGTGGTCGCCCAGTGGCCGGGCCGGTAGCGATAGGCCGTGACGGCATTGTAGAGGGCGGGAAGCAAAGGAATGCCCTTGCGCACCCTGCTAACAGCCAATTGGGTCTCCTTGCGGATCAATGTCGGCCGTTGAAGTGAGCTCTGCCGACGCCTGAAAGCCGACCTTGACGGCGACCAGGGTGGAGGTCGTGGTTGCGCCACGTGTCGCGTTGAGTTCGGCCCGTCGTGCTGTCAGGGTCGACAGCTGATCAGTCAGTCTGGGTTAAAGGCTATCGACGAGCGATGTTGAGTTTCGACCGGTTGCGGATGCAGTAAGCATTATCGTTCGATAGCGATCCAGAATTAACCGCTTGCTTCGCAATGTCGCCACCTTCGCCGACGGCTCGATGACACCCGCAGACTGGAGAGCCTGCGGGACCGAAATCTCGATATCCTCGGGGGTGAGATTTGCGACCAGGATACGGGTGCCGTCGCCGGTGTGATAGGCAACAGCCGCGATGCCGGAGCGATCGGACGCAACCTCGCAGCGTTCTGCGCCCGAGGCCGCTGCCAGTTCGGCGTGGACTGCCTGGAGCGGCCGGCGCTCCCCGGCGGCGTTAAGCAGGCCGAACCGCCCCGTTGGCGCCGCGAGAATGAGACGATCTACACCGGCGGCGGCGGCCTGAGCCGCGACGCCGACAGCGAAAGCCGCCCCAAACAGCGCGCCGTGACGAGGGTCATCGCCTGCACCCGGCACTCGGGAAGGAGCCGGATTCGCCGCAACGCCCTGGCCGTAGGGATTGTGGCGCATGCCGATCGTGCATGGGCCAAGCCAGATCGGTTTTCCCGGACACAGATGCCGCGCCGTGGCGATAACCGAGGGGTAAACGGTCAAGGTCTCCATGACCGAAAGATCGTCGGCGGCATGGACGATGGCTGCGTTGCCGAAGAAGACGAAGTCGGCGTCGCCGGTCGGTGGGTTTCGATTGAATTCGGTAAACAGGGAAGGGGTTCCGGCGCCCACGGAAGCGGTGATGCCGGCTGCGTTAAATGCGTTCACCAGATCGCCGACCGGCCGTTCGCCTGCAGGCACCAGATTCGACGCCCGCGTCTTGAACTCGCGCCTTGGTGAAATCAGGATGGCGCTTGGTTCGACGCCCGATGAACGGATCGCATCAACAACAATCTTCGCCTCGGCTGCCGGGTCGACAGCATCAACGATCGCTTCGATCGCCAGCCGGGCACCAATCGAAGCGGCTAAGCCGGCTGCTTTTCTCAGCGAGCGCTTATCATGCCGACGCGCACTATCGAAGCGAACTATGACCTCTTGTGCCGGGCCAAGCAACGAGGCTCCGGCTATCGCTGCAGGCAAGTCATCCGGATCGAGAAACAGCGCCATGGATGGCATGTGTCCAGCTGATCTACCAAGCGTCAGCGTCGCCGTATCGGTGGGCTGAACTCGCACCACTGATGCCTTGGCTTCAATGGAGACAACGACCCGCTGGATGTCGTTTGAGCCCTTGCTTATGACGTAGGGCCGCGGCTTCGACAGGGGACGGACATATGTCTTGAACGAGGCGTCAGTCCAATTGCGTTGGTCCTCCATCTCGAAGGCATCGCCTTCCATTGCGACTGTGCAGACCATGCCAGGGGCCGGCTCGTGGGTAAGGGCGGCGATGTCAAAGGCCGGCTGGTTAGGACTGATCATCTCTGGAAATACCGTCTCCTCGATCCGACCGTCGCTGTGGGTGATGGTCAGCCGTCCACCCGCAGCCTCGGACGGGTGGAGGACTACGAAACCAGTGCGATTGGTCGAAAAATCGGTGAGGGCGATGCCTTGCGCCTCCATCGTCAGCTCACCGGAAGCCTTGCCTGTTATCGTCATCCGGTAAGAAAAGCGGCCCTGTGGACCTGCGCACAGCCCGTCGTAACCCACGTCGAACGCAGCCAGGCCTTCCGATATTCGGATGTTCGAAAGCTCGGGCTTATATGTCCCCCAGGACGCATCCCGCGCCAGATAGTTGATGGCGCGCACGACCTCGACGCCGGCGAAGCGGATTGTGCGAAGGTTACCGTCTTCCAGGATGGCGCTCAGTGGTCCAGCGGTGAGGATGCGACGCTCGGCAACACGCTCGTTCGTGCCGAATAGGTCGAGTGCACTGACGTCCCCGCTCACGTCGATTCCCTGATCTTCGCGTTTTCCTGCACGGTATAGGCGAGAACGGTTTTGCTGATTACCAGCTCCCGTGAGCGTTGGTCGAATTGACGGAAATGCTCCGAGGCGAGGTGCAAGTCGAAGGCGGCGCGATCCTTGTAAATCTCATAGAGGAAGACGTGCGTGGAATCGGCCTCGTGCGTCGGCGTCAGCACGTCGAAGCGCAGGCAATCGGGCTCAAGTTTGACGGAGAGCGCGGCGTTCTCAGCAACCAGGCGATGGAATTCGGGAAAGGCGCCTTCGAGAAGTTCAAATGCGACTGTGATTGCAAAAGCGGCGGCCTTTGATCGTCCTTGCGTCTTTTCCCGGCCGGCCGTCATTGCGCCCTCCGCTCTTTTGAGGCAACGCCAAGACTTTCCTTCCACTGCGCCGGCACGACCGCCCGGTGTTGAGCCGCGGCGCGGTATGCGGCGTCAACCAGGGCGTAGGTCTTCAAGTTGTCATGGCCCGATGTTTCGGCAGGCACGCCGCGCTGAAGGCAATCGAGAAAATGGCGGCAGGCAAGGAACGCGCCTTCCTGGGCGACATGCCAACGAACGGTGGTCCATGAGCGCAGCGGTGAGCCAATGTCTTCCTCTGTCGTCACTCCGTTGCTGCTAACCCGCAGGCGCGAGCCCGGAAGCACAACAATTGAACCCTTGTCGCCCTCGATCTCCACCAGCGTTTCTGGGAACGGATCGGGGTCGCGCCGTGCCTCGTATGTGCAGTCGACGACGCTGACGGCACCGCTGTGATGGCGCAGAAGCATCGTGGCCGTGTCCTCGGCCCGCACCTTGGGATTGCGACGCTGGGTTTCACAGGCGATGTGCTCGACCTCGCCCAGGAAGAAGCGTGCGAGGTCGAGCAGGTGGATGCCGACATCGGCGATCGCCAGTCGCTCCTCGTCATAGAAATAGGGCTGCGTGCGATACACATCGAAGCCGGTGCGAAACATTATCCGAGCCCAGCTCGGCGCGCCGATGGCGCCGCTGTCGATAACGCGGCGAACATGGCGCATCGGCGTCTGGAAGCGGAAATTCTCGTGAACCGCCAGCCACACCCCGGCCTTTTCGGCGGCTTCGACGATGGCGACGCAGTCCTCCCACGTCGGTGCGAACGGCTTCTGAACGACGGTGGCGATGCCGCGCGAAATCGCCAGTTCGCAGAGCGCACGGTGTGTGTCGTGCCGGGTGACGATGTCGACGGAGTGAAGGTGTTCGCTTGCAAGCATGATTGCGGCGTCCTTGTAGAACGGCACGCCGAAAGCACGGCCGGCCGCTTCCGCCTTGCCGGCGTCGACATCACAGACGGCGGCAAGCACGGCACCTTCGCCCGCGAGGTCCTGCCACGCATGCAGATGGTTCTGCGCGTAGAAGCCGCAGCCGATCACGCCGATCCGGATCGCCCCCCTCGCCATTTCTATCCCGCAACGATCGGAGTTCTGAGGATGCCGATGCCCTCGGCTTCGATCTCGACGATGTCCCCGGCCTTCATGAAGATCGGCGGCTTCTGGAAGATGCCAACCCCAGCCGGCGTTCCCGTCGATACGATGTCGCCAGGTTCGAGCGGAATGTATTGCGACAGGAAGGAAATCAACAGCGGCAGTGAAAACAGCCAGTCCGAGGTGCTGCCATCCTGTAGGGTTTTGCCGTTCAGCCGCGTCTTCAGCGCGACATTGTCGGGGTGGGGCATCGCGTCTGAGGTCACGATGCACGGACCAATGGGCGAGAAGCCGGCAAAGTTCTTGCCGATGGTGATCTGATTGTCCTTGAATTGTACGTCGCGTGCCGAAATGTCGTTGAGCAGCGTGTAGCCGAAGATCGCCGGCATCACGTCAGCCTCCCTAGCCTTGTGCAGCTTCCTGCCGATGACGGCGGAGAACTCCACCTCGTAGTCCATCTGCTCGGTTCTGACAGGCTTTTCGACCGGCACATCCGGCCCAACCACCGAAGTCGGCAGCTTGGTGAAGAAGAACGGCTCGGTCGGCATTTTCGCGTTGGGGTTTTCCTCGGCGTGGCCCTTGTAGTTGATGCCGGAGCACAGCACCTTGGCGGGCCGGATCGGCGCTTCGAGCGTCACGTCTGCCAATGCATAGCGCGGTGCCGAAGCGACGCCGGCGCGGATCTGGTCCAGCATCTTTTTCCCGCCGAGCACGATCTCCATCAGGCTGCCGGCGATGCCGGCTTCAGTCAGACATGCGACGTGATCGCCGTCGAGCACGCCGGCGTGATGGTCATGGCCTCCCTTACGATGGGAGAAAGTAACAAGCTTCATCTAGCCCTCCGAAACGAACACGGCCTTGTGCAAAGCCATTGGATTGTCGGCGAGTGTTTGGAAGACGCCTGGGGCTTCGCCGAGCGCGAAGGAGCTTGCGATCTTCGGATAATGGATCTTGCCCGAGGCAAGCAGGGCCAGCGCCTCGGGAAAGCAGTCGACCGAAGCGCGCGAGCCGAGGATCGTCACTTCCTTGCGGGTGAAATCGAGGCCAGGATAGGTGATGCCCTGGCCCTTCTTGAGCAGGCCGAGAATGACGATGCGTCCGCCGGCTGCAACGAGATCGATCGTCTCTTCCATCATCGTCGCTGCGCCCGTCGCCTCCATGACAACCGGCATGCCTTCGCCGTTGCTGATCTCAAGCACCCGTTCCAGAAGACCGGCACCGCCGGCAATTGGTATGGCGCCGAGGTCGGCTGCCGTGGACAGGCGCTCAGCCGAAAGATCTGTCGCGTAGACCTTTGCACCGACCGCGCGGGCCACCTCGACGATCGCCAACCCGATCGGTCCGGCGCCAAGCACCAACACGGTATCCTCTGATGTGACCATGCCGCGTCGGCAGCCCTGAACACCAATAGCCACCGGCTCGGCAAAGGCTGCCTCGAAGTCGGTTAGCGTCTCTGGCACGAGGTTGAGGTTCTGAACCGGCGTTGTGACGAATTCGGCGAAGCCGCCCTCCCGATGCACACCAACAATGGTGAGATTGGCGCAGCAATTGCGCTTGCCGATCCGGCAGGGATAGCAGTGCCCGCAGCCGATGAACGGATCGACAACCACACGTGTGCCGATTGCCGGACCGCTGGTGCCAGCGCCATAGGATTCGACAACCCCGGCGATCTCGTGGCAGCCGATCCGGGGATAGGTCACATAGGGGTTCTTCCCGGTATAGATGTAAAGGTCGCCGGCGCAAAGGCCGGCAGCTTTCACCCGAACCAGCACCTCTCCGGCTCGCGGCCGCGGCTTCGGCGCCTCGGCCATGCGGATTGAAAAAGGTGCGTCGAAGATCGCTGCGCGCATCGCGTCAGGCCGCCTTGGCCGGCCGCAGGACCTTGCCGTCGCGGCCGAATTCGATCCAGTCACCGGCACGCAGCAGGTAGGGATCGGCTATCGTTTCGCCGCGTGCCTTGGCTTCGCGATGGTGCTTCATATATTCGGCGACGTCCTTGTCGCCATCGAGCTTGATGTAGTGGCACGGCAGCACGGTCTCCAGGCCAAGCCATTGCGTGGCGAGCACGCCTTCATAGGGGCTCATCTCGCCGGTCAGCATTTCGCCCGGCATCGGATTGAGATGCAGGATTTCCTGCGGATTGGCGATGCCGATGCAGCCGACATTCGGCTTATAGAGCTCGCCCTGCAATTTGAGGTCCGAGAAGATCGCCGTGTCGCCGTAGTGGTAGAAACGCAGATTGTCGTCGGCATAGACGATGAAAGCCATTGGCACACCAGAAATGAAGGAGTTGTCCTTTAGCCTGATCTGCGACCAGTGATGGCATTCGAGCGGCTGGATTTCGATACCCGCCACCTTGACGCGGATGCCCCAGGTCGTGGCGCGGATCTGGGTTGCGGGAATGCCGCGATCCATCAGCCAGGCTTTCACCTCGCCGCCGCAGACGACTGGACAGCCATATTTGGCTGCGATCTTGTCGGTGTCGCCCAGATGGTCGTAGGCAGCATGGCTGACGATGACGAGATCGACATGATCGAAGTCGGTCGACTTGGTCGCAGCGCCAGGGTTCTGGTCCAGAAACGGATCGCACAGGATGCGCAATCCTTCGCGCGTCAGGATTTCGTAGGCGGCAACGCCATGGAAGCGCATGCGGGTGGTGGGGTGGGTCATGGTCAATGCGCCTTTTTTCTACCAATGAGCAAGGGCAGGCTTGCAAGACCGCGCCGATCGCCTGGTCTTCGAGCGCGGTGCGACTGCCGGGTCGAGGGCCAGGCCAATTCCGGCCTCGATCAGAGCCTCCAGCGTCACTGCGAATTCCATACGGGCGACACCGGCCCCGGCGCAGAGATGCGGTCCAGCGCCAAAGGTGAGATGCCTGTTGGGCTTTCGGTCCAAACGCAATTCGTCCGGTGCCTCGAACGCCGCTGGATCACGGTTGGCTGAGCCGAAGCTCAGGGCGACGATGTCGCCCGCCGGTATTCGGCGCTCGTGCACAAACAGGTCGCGCGAGGCGTTACGGCCGAAAATCTGGATCGGCGCGGAAAAGCGCAGGAATTCCTCGACCGCCGTCGGGATCAGGCTTGGCTCGGCGACCAGCCGCGCCAAGCCATCCGGATTTTCGGCGAGCCAATGCAACATGACCGAGAGGCCGTCAGCGGTGGTCTCGAAACCGGCGCCGAACACCACTGTCATGAAGGATCGTATCTGTCCGTCGTCGAGACTTTCGCCATCGATCTCGGCGGCCATCAGCATGCTGATGAAGTCGCCCGTCCGCGCCGCCCGCCGCGCCGCTACCAGCCCATCGATATAGGCACCGAGGTCGCGGCTCGCGGCCGCGCCGGCAACGGGATCGCTGACGTCGAACATTTTGGTAATCCAGCCGACCCAGTGTTCGGAATCAGCCAGCGGCACGTCGGTGAAGGCGGCAAGCGAGGCGATCGCGACCGGCACGCAGAATTCGGCCACCGCGTCGGCGCTGCCTTTCTCCGCCATGCGTGCCAGGATCGACCGCGCGAGACTTCCGATGCGCGGCGTGATTTCTGCGACCCGTTCCGGCGTGAACACCGGATTGACGAGGGCTCGGTAGCGAGAATGGCGCGGCGGATCGATCTCGATCGGCAGCATCGGTTCGGTGCGCGGGGTGATGACCGGAATAGCGGTAACGCCTGCGACGCTCGACGTATAGTCGCGCCAGTTGATGGCGCTGGCGCGCACGTCCTCATAACGGGCCATCAGCCAGAAGCCGCCGTGCTTGTTGGAGCGGGCAATCGGACACTTGCGGCGCAACCGGTCATATGCGGTGAACGGGTCTCGGACGAACGTCGGATCGTGGATATCCACATCCTCCGGAATCTGCGGTTCGCTCATTGCTGCGGTGTTCGACATGGTTTCGGTCTTGCCAGATGACGTTTGAATTGGCAGTCCGGCGGCGGGGAGATAACGCCGCCGGACGCTGCTTGAGCCTTGATCCAAGACTCCGCGATGTCTGCGTTCACCCTACTTCACATTCAGAGCGGTCAGCACCTTGTCGACATTGTCCTTGGTGATCAGGATGACGCCCGTATCGAGCGAGTCCGGGATCGGACGGCCGCCGTCTTTCGACGAGAGGCCGGCCGACTTCAACGTGTTGGTGTTGTAGTCGTGCAGCAGCTTGACCGCGTAGTAGATGAAGAGCTCGCGATTCTGCACGACGATGCCGTCGACCCAGCCTTCCTTCGCCGATTTGAAGAAGTCCGGCGTCTGCTCCATCGCAGTCACCTTGATGTCGCCGGGATTCTTGCCGGCTTCACGCAATGCCGTGACGATGCCGGCACCAGATTCGGAATCGAAACCGGCCAGCCCGGCGATGTCTGGATGGGCAGCCAGGATCGCCGCCGTTACCTGCGCCGCCTTCTGCGCGTCGCCGCCGTCATCCTCATTGGCGACGATGGTGTATTTGCCGCCGCCATTGGCCTCGACATAGGCTTTGAAGCCGGCCACCGCTTCGCGCATGTTGCCGGCATTGATGATCGACATCGACGCTACCTTGCCGCCCTTCGGCAGCATTTCCATCAGCTTCTTGGCCTGTGCGACGCCGACCTGCGTCCAGTTCGTGCCGATATAGGCGAGACGGCCGGAGTCGGGCAGATCACCGTCATCGACGACCGTCGGCACGCCTTGCTCCATGCACTTCTTGACGGATTCGGTCAGCGACGGGTCCCAGCCACCGACGACAGAGACGCCGCTCGGCTTCTGCGCGCAGACCTGGTCGACAGCGGAGATGAAGCCAGGCACGTCGAAATCGGTCGGCCCGGCGACGATCACCTTGACGCCGAGCTCTTCGGCGATCCGCTTCATGCCGACATAGTCATACTGCACGAACAACGGCAGGTTGGCCTTGTTGGAGATCCAGTAGTAGGTCTCCTTGGCGTCGGCCGGCCCGAAGGATGATTCCTGCGCGCTGGCCGGAAAAGTGTGGAGCAATGCGGTGGCAGCGAGCGCTGCGCCGGAAAGTATCGTTCTCACTATCGATTTCATGCCCGTTTCCTCCTGATGTTTTTGTATTTTCAGTTCCTTCATCCGGTTGTCCGAATGCCTCCTCCCGTCCCCGCCTGAAATCAGGCGCGGCCGCTGGTCTTGAAACGATCGAGCGAAACGGCGAACAGCAGGACCAGACCCACCACCAGCCCTTGCCAGAACACGCCGATCGCATTGATGATCATGGCGTTCTCGATCAACGCGATGAAAAGCACGCCGAGAATGCCGCCGAGGATCGTGCCTTCGCCGCCCTTCAGGCTCGCTCCTCCGAGCACCGTGGCGGTGATGACCTTGAGCTCGATGCCGACGCCTGCATTGACGACGGCGCTGTTGAGGCGAGCCGCGCCCAGCACGCCGGCCAGACCCGCCAGCGCTCCCATGATGACGAAGCCGATCAGGATGAGCCGGTCGACGCGGATGCCCGAAAGCTGGGCCGCGCGCGGATTGCCGCCGATGAAATAGAACTGCCGGAAGAAGCGCGTCCGCGCCACCAGCCAGCCACCGATGAGCACCAGTACCAGCATCGCCCAGAACGGCGACTGGATCCTGAGCAGCGGATCGGCGCCGCGGCCATATTCGGCGAAGGCATCCGTGATCGGGGTGACGCCGGTGCCGGCGGTGACATAGGTCAGGCTGCGATAGATGGTGAGTGTGCCAAGGGTTGCGATCAAGGCGTTGATGCCGATGCGGGTGACGATCAACCCATTGACCAGACCGCACAGCGCGCCAACCAGAATGCCGACCAGAACAGCAATCTCGGCCGGCCAGCCCCACCAGCCGGCGACGACTGCGGCCCACACACCCGAGAAGGCCAAGGTCGAGCCGACCGACAGGTCGAAGGTGCCGCCGATCATCAACAGCATCATGCCGCAGACAAGAATGCCGACCGGCGCGAGATTGAGCAGCACGGCCCGCATGTTGGAGGCTGTGGGGAAATTGTTGGGGTAAACGATGCTCATCGCCAGCGCGAGCGCGATGACGAGCACGAACAGCGTCAATTCCCTGGAATCGGCGAGGCGCCGCACGATACGCACGAAAAGGTTTTCGCGCCGGTGCTCGGCATTCTCGGCCATCGGTTGCGTGATCTGCATCGTCATGCCTCTGCCATTCCTGGTTCCTTGCGGACTTCAGCAACCGAAGCCGTGTATCTGGTGGCCAGCCGCAGCACCTGTTCCTCGCTTGCCCCGTCGCCCGGCAATTCGCCAACCGTCGTGCCTTCAGCCATCACGACGATGCGGTCGGCAAGCGCCAGCACCTCCGGCAGATCCGAGGAGACGACGAGCAGTGCGACGCCCTTGTCGGCGAGTGCCCGCAGAAGCCGGTAGATTTCGGAGCGTGCGCCGACATCGACGCCGCGTGTCGGTTCGTCGACGATCAGCAGGCGCGGCTCCATCGCCAGCCATTTGGCGAGAAGCACTTTCTGCTGATTGCCGCCGGAGAGATTGCCGACGATCTGGCGCACGCTCGGCGTCGCGATGCGCAGCTCATCGACAAAGGTCTTCGCCAGCGCCTCGGCCTTGCGGTTGGAGAAATTCGCGCCCGAGGAAACCTTGGAAAGTACTGTCGCTGCGACATTGTTGACGATGTCCATGCCTAGGAACAGGCCGGCCGCCTTGCGGTCTTCCGGGACCATGCCGATGCCGGCATGTTTACCATCCCACGGACCCTTTGGATCGATCGGCTTGCCGCCAATCCGGATCGAGCCGCCGCGCCGGCGGCGCGCGCCAAAAATCGCTTCGCAGAATTCGCTGCGACCGGACCCGATCAGCCCGGCGAGACAGACGATCTCGCCCACCCGCACGGTGATCGATGCCGAGCGCACCAGCGGCGGCGCGTCAACATTTTCGGCCTCGAGCACGATGTCGCCGATCTTGCGCCCTGCCGGCGCACGCGAAAAATGCACGTCGCGTCCGACCATCAGACGGATCAGTTCGCCGGTCGAGGTGTTGTCGACCTTGCGTGTTCCAGCAAGCCTGCCGTCCTTGAGCACGGTCACCGAATGGCAAAGCGCGAAAATCTCTGCAAGGCGGTGCGAAACGTAGATCACCGAAACGCCGTTGCTCGCCAGCCGGCGCACCACATCGAACAGTTTCTCGGTTTCGGTAAGGGTCAATGCCGCTGTCGGCTCGTCGAGGATCAAAATCCTGAGGTCGCGAGACAGCGCCTTGGCGATCTCGACGATCTGGGCCTGCGCCGGCGAAAGGGTCGACACCTTCAGAGCCGGATCGATGGCGACGCCAAGCTGCGCGATAAGCACCCTTGCACGATCGCGCATGGCTCGAACATCCACCTGGCCAAGCCATTGCGTCGGCTGCCGGCCGGCGAAGATGTTCTCGGCAACAGAAAGCTGCGGAACGAGTGAGCCTTCCTGATGCACGATGCCGATGCCGAGATCGCCCGCCGCTTTCTCGTCGAGGTCGGCGATTTCGGCGCCATCGACAAGGATGCTGCCCTGGTTGCGCGAATAGACACCGGCGACGATCTTGCCGAGGGTCGACTTGCCGGCGCCGTTTTCGCCGAGCAGGGCTCGGATCTCACCACCCTCGACGCTCATCGAGACATTGTCGAGCGCCCTGACGCCAGGGAAGAACTTCGACAGACTCTTAATTTCGAGCCGCGGCGCCATGGCCCTATTGAGCCTTGGCCTGGAGGTAGTGGGTCTGCTTGGCCTGGATCATCCAGACCATCGTTTCGTTGACAGGTGTGGCCACACCGGTGCGCTTGCCTGCATCGACAATGGCTCCGTTGATCACCTCGATTTCGGTCTGCCGTTTGGCCTCGACGTCCTGCAGCATCGAAGCCTTGCCACCGACCGCCTTCTCCAGCAGACCGGTGATTGCAGCCCAGCGTTCGTCATAGTCGAGCGCGATGCCTTGTGCCTTCGCGACAGCCACGACCTCCTTGAGAATGGCCGCCATCAAGCTCTTGGTGCCGTCGAAGGCGACGAGTTCATGTGACATCAAATTCAGCAGCCCGGCGACCGGCAGCGTGCAGGCATTCAGCGCCAGCTTCTTCCAGACCTCGTCGAGGATCCTGTCCGACTGGGTCGTCTCGATCTGCGCCGCACGAAACACCTCGATGACCTTGCCGAGCCGCTCGGAAGGTTTGCCGGTAAGCTCGCCGATATAGGTCATGCCGGAGCCGGGATGCTTGACGCGGCCAGGCGCCAGCAAGGTGCCGCCATGGTAGGTCAGGCCGACCAGCACGCGGTCTTCACCGACGAGCGAGGCGATGCGCGGTGCATTGCCCCAGCCGTTCTGCAGGCTGAGCACGGCCGTTTCCTTGGCGATCATGGGTGCCGCAGCCCGAACAGCAGCTTCGGTGTGATAGCATTTGACAAAATTGATGATGAGATCGACCGGTCCAACGCTTGCGGGATTGTCGCTTGCAGGAACCTTTATCACCGGCTGCAAACCATCCTTTTCCTCGATGGTCAATCCGCTGTCGTTGATCGCCGTCACCGCCGCCTTGGAGACGTCGATCAGCGTGACGTCATTGCCGGCGCGGGCCAGATATCCACCGAATATCCCGCCCATAGCTCCGCCGCCGCCCAGAATGGCGATTTTCATCGCATCTTCCTCCCTTGGCGATCGCAGTCGCCGTCTCAAAGCAAGTTGATTTGCAGAGGGTCGAGCTTGCCTTTTGGGGGCCTCCAAGCCGGTGCTGGCCGATGCTCATCAAGCCCGGCTTCGTCGTCCTGCTTTTCAATCTTCTATTTTCAGCATTGCAAGCTGTTGCATGGTTGTCAAGCATGATGGTATGAAAGGTCTATGGTCGACCCTTTAATCATCGAACGAAAGAAACTCTTCGAGCATGTGGCGACACATCTCGAGGGGCAGATCCTCTCCGGCAAACTGAAGCCAGGAGACCAACTGCCGCCCGAGCGGGACCTGCAGTCGCGCTTCGGGGTCGGCCGTCCGGCCATTCGCGAAGCACTGATCTCGCTGCAGAAGGCCGGCCTCCTCGAACTCACCAATGGTGCGCGCGCCAAGGTGTTGATGCCGACCGCCAGCCATATCTTTAGCGGCATGGCACCGGCCGTCAGGCAGATGTTGTCGACCGAAGTGGGACAACGCTCCTTTCAGGGCGCGCGGATGTTCTTCGAGGTCGGCCTCGCCCGCGAGGCCGCCCGCACCGCCACGCCTTCCGATCTGGAGACGCTAAGCGAGGCGCTCGAAGCCAATCGCCAGGCGATCGGCGACCGCGAGCGTTTCACCAGCACCGACATTGCCTTCCATTTCGAATTGGCGCGTATCGCGCGCAATCTCGTATTCGTGGCGCTGCACGATCAGATTTCGGAATGGCTCAAGGAACAGCGCACCGTCACGCTGGCCGCGGACGGTCAGGAGCAAACGGCGTATGAGGCACATCGCGCCATTTACGATGGGATCGTCGCGCGCGATCCCGATCGCGCCGAACAGGCGATGCGTGAGCATCTGGATCAGCTGACGACGATGTTCTGGCGCCAGCGAGCAAGTGATCATGAGGCTGATGATCATCAGATGGGCGACCGCGACGCATGAAGATCGGCGTCATCGGCGATGATTTCACCGGTGCCGGCGATATCGCCAACACGCTCGCCAAGGTCGGCGCGCGCACTGTTCAGTATGTCGGAACGCCGACCGTACGACTGAAGACCGAGATCGACGCCGCGGTCATTGCGCTCAAGACGCGCTCGATTGACGCCGGCGATGCGGTGACGCAATCGCTCGCTGCGTGCAGGTGGCTGATTGCCAACGGCGCCGAGCAGATCGTTTTCAAATACTGCTCGACTTTCGATTCCACGCCGCGAGGCAACATCGGACCTGTCGCGGAAGCGCTGCTCGTGGAACTGGACACGACGCTGGCGCTGGTTTGCCCGGCTTTCCCTGCCAATCGCCGGACGCTGTATAACGGGCATCTCTTCGTCGGCGACCGCCTGCTGAGTGAGTCTGGCATGGAAAACCACCCGCTGACGCCGATGACCGATCCCGACATAAGGCGATGGCTTGCACGGCAGACCGCGCTCAAGGTCGGCCATCTCTCTCTGGAAAGCCTGCGTTCGGGCAATGCTCAGGCCGCCTTGCGCCTGGCAAAGCACAACCACGAAAGACTGATCGTCGCCGACGCGATCTCGGATGACGATCTCCTGGCGCTAGGGCGGATAGTCAGGACCCACAGGCTGGTTACAGGCGGATCCGGCATTGCCATGGGCCTGCCCGGCAATTTTGGCATCCAATCGGCAATGGATCGGCGGCCGTTCGCGGGGAGCGACGGTCCCGGTCTCATTCTCTCCGGCAGTTGCTCTTCGGCGACACGCAGGCAAATTGCCGCGTATGACAGCGGTCACCCGTCAAAGCGTCTGGATGCCGCCGACGCGCTCGATCCGGGTGCGGCCGTCGCGAGTTGCCTGGATTTTCTCGTCAGCCACAAGGATACGGGCCCGCTCGTCTATTCGACCGCGGAACCATCGGAGGTGGCTGCAGCCCAAGCCCAATATGGGCGCGATAGGCTGGCGGCATCGTTCGACACGATCTTTGCAGAGCTCGCTATCGAGGCAGTGGCTGCCGGCTTCCGGCGGATCGTGGTTGCGGGTGGCGAAACGTCCGGCGCGGTTGCCTCGGCGTTCGGAGCGGCAGCACTCGAAGTTGGGCCGGAGATCGACACCGGAGTGCCGGTACTCATTCTCGACGGAAAGCCGAGGCTCGCCTTCGCGCTGAAGTCGGGCAATTTCGGCGCCGACGATTTTTTCGAATGTGCACTCGCTACCCTGAAAGGTTGGGCCTCATGACCTTGGAAGAACAGCAGCTTCGCGACGAGTTTTGCCGCTGGGGCGAGTCCCTATTCAGGCGCGGCTACACCGCCGGTTCGTCGGGCAATCTGTCGGCTCGGCTTACCGATGGTTTCCTGGTCACGCCGACCAATTCCTGTCTGGGTTATCTCGATCCCGCCAGGCTGTCGAAACTGGATGCCCAAGGTGTTGCTGTATCGGGCGATGTCCCGACCAAGGAGATTCCGCTTCACATGGCATTCTATGAGGCGCGGCCGCAGGCGGCAGGTGTCGTGCATCTTCACTCGACCTATGCCACCGCATTGTCCTGCCTTGAAGACACAGACCCCGACGACACCGTCCCGCCAATTACACCCTACGTAGTGATGCGCGTCGGCCGCGTGCCGCTTTTGCCTTACACCCACCCAGGCTCTGCCGACGTAAGGCCGCTGGTATTGGCCAAGGCCCGTGAACATGCCGCCGTCCTGCTGGCCAATCATGGTCCGGTGGTTTCGGGCCGCAGTTTTCGCGACGCCGTCTTCGCCGCCGAGGAACTGGAAGAGACGGCGAAGTTGGTATTCCTGACAAAAGCACTAACGGTGCGGCAGTTGGATGCGATGCTGGTTGCCGAACTGCAGACGCGGCACAAGTAATCGGGACGTTCGACGAGCAAGGGATCGGTGGGGAACGGCAAAGTCTGCTCGAAGCCGACGAACGTTCTCCACTACGCGAACGACAGTTTCGCGCCCATTGTCGGTCATTGAGGTCGGCCTCGCGATCACCGGAAAGCCGACATGCGATACGCGCTGTGGGTCGCCGATCCTAGCAGCTTCGAGGCGAGCGGACATCCGGCTGTTGACCCCAACGAGTGTTGCGGCAAACATGACTGGGTCGAAAGTACAGGCATGGCGAAGATGAATTTATCGAGGGGTCCTGCTCAGCGTATTTGAGGCGAGGCCCGAGGCTTCTGTGCGCCGGCTAAGGCGTGTGCGTTTTTTAACGGCCATGTTCATCGATTTCTCCTTGGCGACAGCTCGTATTTATCGCCCGGGGTGCATGCAGAGGCATGTCGACCTGAATTATCGTGAGAGGGGCTATAGCTTCAATCGTGACGCGGTTGGGTCTCACTCACATCTCATGGATTTCTATGAGGTGCGGCTGCGGCGTGGTCCGGTTAAGATGATGAACCAATTCGCGAGCCCAGATGGTCAACGATGAGAGTTAAAGAAGGCGCTGACAGTCTCCGCCTTTCATTGTCCGGTAGGAGAAGACAATGACGACAGCGTTCAACTCGCTTGGCGACCCCGACGCGGAAGCGTTGCGGGCGGCTCAGCTCATCGAAAGCGTGGTCGGCAATGGATGGGCGACAGACGCGGCCGGCAGATTCAGCTATGTTACTCCCAGCACGCTATCGCTTCTCGGCACGACGCTGGAGGAGTTCAACACTTCGTCAAAAGATGGCTCCGCGGGTTGGAAGCGGCTAATCCATCCAGACGACTATGACCGAGCCGTGGCCGAGTGGCGTCGCTGCCTGCAGACAGGTGAGCACTACAATGTGGAGCACCGCATTTTGCGCGCAAGCGGTGCTTACGGTTGGAGTCGAAGCTCCGGACAGCCGCTGTGCGATAGCGAAGGTAACGCCGTTGCATGGTATGGCACACTAATTGAAGGCGATGCGCCGTCCGCAGCCACAGAGCGATTCGCAGATGTGATCAGTGCGGCACTCGAGAAGGAAGCCGCCTCCGACGCTCTCCATTCTCTGAATCTGGTCCATCCGGATGACCGGACAGCGGCGGCGCACGCAGTCGCCCGCGCCTTCTGGACGGGTGTCCCCCAAGTAACGAGGCACAGGCAACTGCAGGCCGACGGAAGTTATCGCTGGAACGAGACCCGATCGGAGCCCGGCTACAGTGTCAGTGTGGACATTGATGATCTGGTGACAGACGGGGAGCCGCTTTCCGGGGCGGACCTGGATCTCTTGGTTGAGAACAATGCCGGGCCAATTCGATCGGCAAAAATCGTTGAAAGCATATTCGGGAACGGATGGGCGTTCGATGCGGCGGGTAGATGGATCTACCTGCATCCGTTCGCGCTGAGCTCCCTCGGGGTGACGCTGGAGTATCTGAACGCTCCATTGAACGAGGGGTACACCGCCTGGAAGCGTTTGCTTCATCCAGACGACTATGAGCAGATCGCGGTTACCTGGCGCCATTGTCTGAGGACCGGCGATCATTTCAATGTCGAGTTTCGCTTTCGGCGCGCAAACGGCACCTATGTATGGGCCCGAACCGCCGCGCGGCCCGCGCGCGACAGCAAGGGTCGTATCACGGGATGGTACGGAATCGCGCTCGACAACGATGTCTACAAGAAAACCGTGGCGGAGCTGCGCGGTCGGGAGCGGGAACTTTCTCAGCTCGTCGACATGGTCCCAGTCCAGATTAGACGGCTGACGCCTGAAGGCGAGCCGACCTTCTTCAACAGACGTTTGCTTGACTTCTTCGGTCTCGACGGTGTGGCGGATCTGGACAAGCCGGGGATGAGCCGGCAGGCGGCGGCCATACAGTCCCTCGTCTATCCCGAAGATGCGGCACGCCTCCTGGAGACCGTCCGCCACTCTCTGGCTACTGGCGAACCATACTCCATGAAGTATCGAATGCGCCGTGCGGACGGAGCGTACCGCTGGGTGGATGGACGCGGCGAGCCGCTGCGTGATCACAGCGGAGCGATTGTTCAGTGGTATGTGATCTCTATCGACGTCGATGACGAGATGCGCGCACAGGAAGCGTTGCGCGACCGGGAGCGGGAACTCTCGCAACTGGTCGACATCGTGCCGAGCTTCCTCTGGCGCCTGTCTGCGTCGGGCGAGCCGGTCTTCTTCAGCAAGCGAATGGTTGAGTATCTCGGCCTTGACGTAGGAGGATACGAGAATGTGGGAGGAAATGGCCTGAAGGCGGCCATTGCGGCTGTCGTACATCCCGATGACGCCGCCAAGCTGGAAGCTGCGATCAACCACTCGGTCACCACCGGCGAGAGCTTCTCCCTGAACTATCGCCTGCGTCGTGCTGACGGCGTCTTCCGATGGATGTCGGGCCGTGCGGAACCGATGCGAGACGAATGTGGGACTGTCGTCCAGTGGTACGGTCTTTCGCACGACATCGACGACCAGGTGAGAGCAGAAGAAGCGCTGCGGAAAGCCAACCGGCAACTGGAGCAAATGATTGACGCCGTGCCCGTGAATCTCCTGAGCTTTGCCCCTTCAGGCAGGATCACCTACACCAGCAAGCGATACCTGGAGAAGGTCGGTTCGCCACCGACGCACATCAATGACTTCGATGCCCTGGCCCGGGACCTGGCCCATCCTGAAGACTTTCCGACAATGTTTCGGAGGGCTTCGAATGGCTTTGCGTCCGGCCAGCCTTTCGTGAATCGCTTTCGTCGACGCGAGAAGGATGGCGTCTACCGCTGGATAGAAGCACGAGCGCAACCGTTAAGGGATACTGATGGCGCGATCGTTCAATGGTATATGGCTTCAATCGACATTGAAGATGAGATGCGGGCGCAGGAGGCATTGCGCGAAAGAGAGCGCGAGCTTCAGCAGCTTGTCGATGCCTTGCCGGTCCACATCTGGAGCTGGACGCCCGATGGCAAGCTTGCGTACGTCAATAGGCGGTCTTTGGAGGAACTCGGCATCTCCGGGGCAAACTTCGAAGACTTCACGAGGGTGGCTCGAGATCTGATTCATCCCGAAGACGCTCCCGAGGTGCTCAATAGGTCAGCCAGCTGCCTCAAAACTGGCGACTCCTTCATCATGCGGTATCGCCGGCGTTGGAAAGACGGCAGCTATCGCTGGATAGAAGGGCGTTGCGAGCCTCTGCGCGATCGGGACGGAGCCATCGTTCACTGGTACCAGGTCTCCATCGACATCGACGAGGAGATGCGCGCACAGGTGGCGCTGCGCGAGAGAGAACGTTCGCTGTGGCAGCTGGTTGAAACGCTGCCGGTGATGATCGATTGCGCCGCACCGAATGGTGAGCCGATATATCGAAGCCGTCAGCTCCGCGAGTTCCTCGGATATGAGTTGGAGGTATTGGACGGTAAGGGAAAATCCCGCCTATCCGGGACACTCGACGAAGGCGTTCATCCTGACGACCTGGCGGGCGTCAAAGCGAACTATGCTCATTCGTTGGCCACTGGCGAACCGTATGCGCGGAGGCACCGTCTGCGTCGCTTCGATGGCGAATATTGCTGGGTCGATACGCGCGCGGCACCGATGCGCAATGCAGAAGGGGGGATTGTTCAGTGGAACGTCGTCTGTCTGGACATCGACGGTGAAGTTCGAACGCAAGAAGAGCTGCGCCTGGCGCAAGAGAGACTTGCACGTGCGAGCCAGGCGGCGAGTCTCGCCGAGCTTTCAGCCTCTATAGCGCATGAGGTGAACCAGCCTCTGGCGGCTGTTGTCGCCAACTCATATGCGTGCCAGCGTTGGCTCACGGCCGAACCGCCAAATATCGAGCGAGCGCAGAAGACTGTGGAGCGTATTATCCGTGACGCCAACTCAGCTGCGGATGTCGTCAGCCGCATCCGCGCCTTATTCAAGCAATCTGCAGACGCGATGGCTTACACAGCACTCGACAGCGTCATAGCGGAGGCGCGCGACCTCATCGCCGAGGAGGCGGTGCGGCGCCGTGTTCGTCTGGATATCGATGTCGAAAGCGACCTTCCTATTGTCGCGCTCGATCGGGTGCAGATTCAGCAGGTTCTGGTGAACCTCATCCGCAATGGGATCGAGGCGATGGACTCTGTTACAGGCGACAAGGTTCTTGGACTTCGCGTGCGCCGGATAGGGGACGCGATCCAGATCGAGATCAGCGATTGTGGCCCGGGCATTGAGTTTCCTGACCGAATATTCGAGCCGTTCTTTACGACGAAAGAGCACGGCATGGGCATGGGACTCGCGATCTGCCGTTCGATCGTCGAGTCCCATGGCGGACGGTTGTGGGTGGAGAAGAACGAGCGGCACGGATCGGCGTTCGTCTTCACGATGCCCGTTGAAATGAAAGCGGCAGCATGACGCCCCACGATCAAATGGTCTTCATCGTCGATGACGACGTGCGTATTCGGGAAGCACTTGGTGAGCTTCTGGAGTCCCATGGCATGCGAGCCGTAGCGTTCGGATCGGCCGGCGACTATGTCCTTGCCGACAAGCCGGACGTCCCCGCATGCCTGATCCTCGATGTGGAATTGCCTGACATCAACGGTCTCGATCTGCAGAAGCAGATCGCCGAGGGCGATCATCCGCCGATCGTCTTCATAACCGGGCATGGAGACATTCCGTCCTCTGTGCGTGCGATTAAGCACGGCGCTGTGGACTTCCTGACAAAGCCTTTCAGCGATGCGGACCTGATGGTCGCGATCCGGGCAGCGATCGCCCAGGATCGGGAAAGGCGATCAGAGCGCGCCGAGGTCACCGTGTTAAGGCAACGCTATCAAGAGCTCACGCAGCGAGAACGCGAGGTGCTGCCGCTCGTTGTGAGTGGCCTGCTCAACAAACAGGCCGCGGCTGAGTTGGGGATCAGCGAGGTCACGCTGCAAATCCATAGACGGAACGTGATGCAGAAAATGGCTGCGGCATCACTCGCTGATCTCGTGCGCATGGCGGAGCGGTTGGAGATACCGATCAGCCACTCTCGGCGAACGGGAGGGAACGGAGTGTGAGCAAGGTGCGACCTGTCGTGGCGATTGTCGATGACGACCCAAGATTGCTCGAGTCGCTCGAGAACCTTTTGGAGTCTGCGGGCTATGCTCCCCGCAGCTTCTCGTCGGCGGGATCACTCCTCGTCAGCGGGCTCTCCGACGTGGACTTGCTCATTACCGATATCGGGATGCCTGGGACGGACGGCTTTGAACTTCGTGACTTGGTCAAGAAGACGCGTGCAGACCTACCGGTTTTCCTGATCACCGGCCGCCATGAGATAGCGGATCAGTACCGTGCCAAAGGCATCAGCGGATTTTTCCGCAAGCCCTTCGACGGCCAGGCCCTGCTTGCAGCCGTGAGCGACGCTTTACGCAACCAAGAAACCGAGGGATGAACATGAGAGTTGACCAACCGCTCTTGCAGAGATCGACGCCGGTGTCACGGCAGCGGAAGGCTGAGCCGCAGCAGCCGCTCGTCATCATTGTCGATGACGATGCGTCTGTTCGGGAAGCACTATCGGAGTTGATCCTCTCCATGGGTTTTGAGCCGGTCTGCTTTGCCTCGACCCGCGAATTGCTCGACTCGGACGTCTTGGACAGCCCCGGTTGCTTGATCCTCGACGTGCGCATGCCAGGGGCAAGCGGTCTCGATCTACAGCACCATCTTGCGACAAACGGCAATCCCAAGCCCATCATCTTCCTGACCGGGCATGGCGACATACCGATGACTGTCCAGGCGATGAAGGCGGGCGCTGTGGATTTTCTCACCAAACCGGTGCGCGACCAAACACTCCTTGACGCCGTGATCGCGGGCATTGCGGTGGATGCCAAGCGGCGGGCGGATGCGGTGGTCGTCAAGCGCAACATCGAGCGCGTCGAGACGCTGACCCCGCGCGAGCGCGAAGTTCTGCATGAAGTGGCGCGCGGGCGCCTCAACAAACAGATCGCTTTCGACCTCGGCATCAGTGAAGTGACCGTCAAGCTTCACCGCGGCAATGTCATGCGCAAGATGGAAGCTGCTTCCATCGGTGAGCTGATCCGGGCCTGGGAAACGCTGCCCCCGTCAATGCGCGAGGCCGGCGCGGCCAGGACTTTCGAAGGGGTGAACCTCGCCTCCGTCCGATAGGATCGCCCGGCCGCTGGCGCTTCTTTCGTTAAAAATAGCCTGCCCAGGGCGATCCGGACGCAGACAAAACTTTATAAAGCTTAGAGCGAGCGACAACCGCCGCGTGTAACCCGGTGTTGAGGTTACACTACCAAGTTCTTGCCCCGCATCGCGAGCTAGCCGCGGCGCACCTTTGGAGCGGCGTATCTCCATCACGGCGACTATCGCTAATGTTGTGCCTTCAGCCATCAGCGAAGCTTAGTATGCTGGTGGGAGGAACTCGATCAGGGCCTTGGTGACGGCAGCTGGCTGCTCCTCCGGGACCCAGTGGCCTGAGCCCTCGACGACTACGGCGCGTACGTTTTCGGCGACGTGGCGGAGATGGTCTTCGTACATCGATCCCAAGCCACCCGAACCGCTTATACCGAGCACCGGCATCGTCAGCTTGTGTTTTGCAAAAGCTTTGTTCTGTTCTTCGTCACGGGGGAAAGCCCGATAGTACTCGAAGCCTGCGCGCAATGCGCCAGGCTGGGCATAGGAACGGCCGTAGACTTCGTCGGCTTCGTTGTCGAACACGCGAGTATTTACCCCCTCTGCATTATGAAACCACTTTAAATACTCTAGCTCGCGACCGGCAATGAGCATTTCCGGCACGTCGCGCACGGAATGGAAACGAAAATGCCAAGTGCGGGGGCCTTGGATCAATTCGTTCCACGGCTCGATGCCAGGCAGCGGGACGTCTAGGATGGCCAGTGTGGTGACTTCCTCCGGGTGCTGCGCCGCATAGGAATAAACGACCATGCCACCCATATCGTGGCCGACAAGATTGACGACCGGACCAAGGTTCAACTGATTGACCAGTGCGCGAATATCCTCGGCAATCGACGCCTTTTCGTAGCCGGTCGCAGGCTTGGCGGTGTCCCCCAAACCGCGCAAATCGGGCGCAAGTACCGTGTAACCGCGCGCCACCAGTTGTGGCATTACAAAGCGCCACATGTATGAGGTCGTGCCCCAACCATGCAACAACACAACAGTTTTCGGGCCACCTACCGCCAGCAAATAGTGATATACTACACCGTTTACGTCGGCCTTGCCGTCGACGATACGTGCCGACAGGTCAGTCAGTTGTCCGGGCGGCATGTCTGAGCTCGGAGCGTTGGCAGAGGTCGATGGCGCGGCGGCAAGGGTCGCAACGAGGAAACCAGAAAGCAAGCTAAGGCGCATTAAAAGCACTCCGGGATTGGAAGGTCCAAAGGGCTCCAAGAGCGGCAAACGCTGCTTAATGTCTATAGAACGAAAGCTACCAGGTCTTTGTTTCTGATAATCACACGCGGTGTACGTAAGTATATAAGCCTCAGACCCGCGGCGAGTTGATCCCCCATATAAGGACCACATTGGCGAATCTTGTCGCGATCCGTTCGGGCGGTGACGTGCTCGTGATCAGCCGTTTCTCGTTTTGGGAAGGAATCCTCACACGGCTGATGGGTCTTGTTTGTAACGGCCGCCGCACGGGCGGCTCATCGCGCTTGACACTAACGTCTGTCAATTTCAGCCCATCTCAGTGACAGTTCCACCTCAGCGTGGCTACCCTGCACCTTGGCATCATATGTCAGATCCTTCCGTAGAATAGGTTTGCGGGTCGGATCGGCGCATCTTCTCCCTTGCAAACCATCACGATCATCGAGCGTCGCCGCTCTTTCGCCCGCTCCTCCCCCGAAAGCGACCGTGCAGGTCGATCCGGTGATCGTGATGGTGAGCCACTCTAGAAGCCAAGCACCAAGGATGGACATGATGAGTACGGATGGACTTTTCACCCTCGGTGCAACCCGCCGCGACGTCTTGTTGGCCAGTTTTTCAGCGGCGGTCATAGCCGGACTGCCAGTCGCTTCGTCATCTGGCGCCCAGCAAAACCCGCATGTTCCCAGCCCTCAATCAGGACGCAAAACGATGAGCACCATCACAACCAAGGACGGTACGGAAATCTACTACAAGGACTGGGGTAGGGGTCCGCCTATAACCTTCTCACACGGCTGGCCGCTGAATTCCGACGCCTGGGACGCGCAGATGCTCTTTCTAGCCCATAACGGATTTCGCGTGGTGGCGCATGACCGGCGCGGCCATGGCCGCTCCAGCCAGGCCACGTCCGGCAACGACATGGATGGCTACGCGGACGATCTTGCAGCCGTGATCGAGGCGCTGGATCTCCGGGACGCCACGCTGGTCGGGCATTCAACCGGGGGAGGCGAGGTCGCTCGCTATATCGGACGGCACGGGACGGAACGCGTGGCCAAGGCTGTTCTTGTCGCCGCTGTTCCGCCGATCATGGTGAAGACGCCGGCCAATCCGGAAGGTCTGCCGATCGAAGTGTTCGACGGCATAAGGGTTGGCCTCCTCAAGGATCGCTCGCAGCACTATCTGGACCTCGCACGGTCGTTTTATGGTGCAAACAGGCCAGGCGCCACGGTCTCCCAGGGGGTTCTGGATCAGTTCTGGCTCTGGAGCATGCAGGTCGGTCTCGTGAATGCATATGAATGCGTCAAAGCGTTCTCCGAAACCGACTTCACCGAAGACCTCAAGAAATTCGATATACCGACGTTGATCTTGCATGGCGAGGACGACCAGATCGTCCCGGTCAAGGATTCTTCAGTCAAGTCGGCGCGGCTGATCAAGGGTGCAAAGGCCATATATTACCCTGGGGCGCCCCACGGCATCACAGCCACGCACCAGGACCAGGTCAACGCCGATCTGCTCGCCTTCATCAAAGGTTAGTGCTCAAGCAGCGGTCTAGGCTGGCCACACCATACCGGTGCGGCCAGCCTAGTTTTGAAAACTCAGCATCGATGGCTGCTGGAGATGCTTTCTGGTCACAGCCGTCCGAGTTCACGCTGAGAACGGCGGTTGGCAGCGGCGGCGGCTCTCGTGAAAATCATCAGAGGCAATTCAAATGGGTATACTTTCAGGAAAAACTGCGTTGATCACCGGCGGAAACAGTGGGATTGGGCTATCGGCGGCGAAAGCTTTCGCATCGGAGGGGGCGCAGGTCGTAATCACCGGCCGGAGACAGCGTGCCGTCGAGGAGGCAGTCTCCGAGATCGGAGCGGGCGCACTGGGCATTCAGGGTGATGTAGCCGACGTGGCGCACCACGAGGATGTCGCGCGACAGATCCATCAAAGGTTTGGGGCATTCGACATCTATATGGCGAATGCAGGCGTGAACACCATCACGCATTCGTCGGCAGTTTCCGAAGACGAGTACGATGCGCAGTTCTCTATCAATGCGCGCGGCGCCTTTTTTGGCGTGCAGAAACTGATCCCGTTGATGCGCGATGGCGGCGCAGTCATACTGACGGGATCAATCGCCAGCGAGAAGGTCTTGGAAGGCCATGCCGTTTATGCAGGCTCCAAGGCAGCCATCGGCGCCTTCGCGCGCAGTTGGGCGATAGAACTGAAATCGCGTCGCATACGCGTCAACGTACTCAGCCCCGGCCCCGTCGATACGGCTATTCTCGACAAATTGGGTGTACCGGCCGAAATGCGTGCTTCCTTCCAGAACTCCATGGCGGAAGCAATTCCCCTTGGTCGAATGGGCCAGCCGGAAGAACTGGCAAAAGCCGCTCTGTTCTTGGCATCGGACGCAAGCAGTTTTGTCACCGGTGTCAATCTGCGGGTCGACGGCGGAATGGCATTGTTTTGAGCCGGGGTAACCAAGTCGCTGCAGCTGTTTGATTGTCGAGCGTCGAGCGCCATCCCACCCGGCCAGATCCAAGGGTGAAAGGTGGTTCTATAGCTCCCCGGTCTCAGAACCTGTGTCAGGGGCTCGAGGCGAATTTCAAGGTCCTTTGGAAAGCGTGAAGAGGACCGGGGCGACGCCCCGGTCCTTCCAGGTTCTACAATTTTCGGGTGCTAGTGACCCCAGATGCCCTGCCCCGGGTCCTTGCTGGGAGCAATCGGTTTGCGCACGGTCTCCTGCACGCCGGCATCGATGCCCGTCTTCCTGATCGAGGAGGTGTGCATGCTCTCGGAAGAAGTTGCGGGTTGCTGGACCGAGTTTGATCCGTAGTGATCGCTTCCGGCGACGGCGTTTCCTGCTGCAACAAGAAGGATTGCGGCAGCAAGAGATGTCTTCTTCACTTTGGTAACTCCATGGTTAATGTTAGATCGTATTCACAATAACAATATAAATGCTGCGCCATTGCGGAGCGATCAGACGATGTGGCTGTTTGATCCATACGAAAGCATTGGGCTGTGAAGGCCGAAGGTCAGGAGCAATGTCGTTCGCGGTGGGAGTCTCGCCGTTACGCCGGGGCGGCAGTGGTGTTTGGAGGCAGCTCAGTGAACTTCTATTGGTCACGAACTCCCCCGTTGCCGTCGATCGGCGCCCCGCATACCCAGGTCACCTGATCGTAGCGATGAGCCATCCTGCACCTTGGCATCGTATGACTGACCATTCCGCACAATAGGTCGTCGCCCCGGATCGGCGCATCCTTCTCCACATTGGTCAAATGCAAGGCCGACAAAGGAGAACGCAAATGCGAAATGTCACTGGAATCCTGGCGCTGGCCGCCGCGCTTGCCGTCGCGGGTGGCGCGACGGCGCACGCAGCCGGAGCGAAGCCCAAGCCGACGATCGTGCTTGTGCACGGGGCCTTCGCCGAATCGTCGAGTTGGGACGCGGTCATAACCAAACTCGGCAGGGACGGCTATGTAGCGAAGGCGGCAGCCAATCCCCTCCGCAGCGTCGCCAGCGATGCCGCGGCGGTCTCGGCCATCATCCGGTCGGTCCCCGGACCGATCGTGCTGGTGGGGCATTCCTACGGCGGACCCGTGATCACCGAAGCCGCCAATGGCAATCCCAATGTGAAGGCCTTGGTATACGTGGCCGGATTCGCGCCGGATACCGGCGAATCGAGCGCCACGTTGTCCAGCATGTTTCCCGGCAGCACTTTGGCAAGCGCGCTTGCTCCAGTCGCGTCGCCGAACGGCGGCCAGGATCTCTTCATCCAGCCGGACAAATTCCGAGCCCAGTTCGCGGCCGACGTTCCCGAAGAGCAGTCGTCGCTGATGGCGGCCACCCAACGCCCCATCGCGCAGGCAGCTCTGGCCGAGGCCTCGGGCGTCGCTTCATGGAAAACGCTGCCGTCCTACATGATCTACGGCACCGATGACCGAAATATCCCGGCAGCCGTCATGAGCTTCATGGCCAAGCGCGCGCACGCCGTGAAGACGGTCGTCATCGAGGGGGCTTCCCACGCGCTCATGGTCTCTCACCCCGACGAGGTCACCTCACTTATCGAGGACGCCGCATCGGCCAGCGAATAGCTGGCCGGAAAGTCGTCATCCGACCAACACCCACAAATCAACACCCCCAACAGGAGATTGGAAATGAAGATCGTCGTCATCGGCGGAACCGGGCTGATCGGT
The DNA here is from genome assembly GCF_037179605.1 of Mesorhizobium salmacidum (SeqCode). Classification (NCBI taxonomy): domain Bacteria; kingdom Pseudomonadati; phylum Pseudomonadota; class Alphaproteobacteria; order Hyphomicrobiales; family Phyllobacteriaceae; genus Mesorhizobium; species Mesorhizobium salmacidum (SeqCode). The sequence goes on along the minus strand of NZ_JAPYKS010000028.1, from coordinate 12,933 downwards.
TCAAAGACTGTGGAAAGACTGCGTAAGAAGGGACACGACGTGCTTGCGGCGTCACCGAATTCAGGAGTGAACACCGTCACCGGAGAAGGGCTGGCCGTTGCGCTTGCCGGGGCGCAGGTCGTCGTCGACCTCGCGAACTCGCCGTCGTTCGAGGAAAAGATTGCACTGGAGTTCTTCGCAGCCTCTGGACGCAATCTTCTTGCAGCCGAAGCCGCCGCCGGCGTCCGCCATCACGTCGCGCTGTCCGTCGTCGGCACCGACCGGCTGCAAGACATGGGCTATTTCCGCGGCAAATTGCTTCAGGAAAAGCTGATCAAGGAGTCCGCAATCCCCTACACGATCGTGCACGCCACACAGTTCTTCGAATTCACCGCCGCCATCGCAAACACCGGCGCTGTGGGGGATACCGTCCATATGTCACCGGCGTACTTCCAACCTATGGCGGCCGACGACGTTGCCGATGCAATGGCGGACGTCGCGCTTGCAGCGCCAGTGAACGGCACGATCGAAATTGCCGGCCCGGAGCGCGTTCGTATGAGCGATCTGATCGGACACTTCCTGAAGGCCACCAACGATCCGCGCAAAGTCGTCTCGGATCCTGGCGCTCTCTACTACGGTCAAGTGGCAATCGACGATCAAACGCTTGTCCCCGGCGAGAACGCGCGCATCGGCGCCATCCACTTCGACGACTGGCTCAGCCGGTACACGCCACCGGCATAAGCAACTGAACGCCGGTTCGCGACCCTCAGACCAGCATTCTCTAGCCCTCATTCCACCAAGGATATCAGACATGATCAGCAAACTCCTCTGTGCAGCGCTCGCCGCCGCATCCGTCACCGCAGCAATGGCCAAAGACGCGGACAGCGTGAAGCTTGTCTACGACCACGCGCTTCCAAATGTGCCCGGCAAGAGCTTGAAAGCCGTGCTCGTCGAGTACGGGCCGGGCGGGACATCGCCGGCGCATACCCACCCCAGTTCCGCGTTCATCTATGCCACGGTGCTGGAGGGGACGATCCGAAGCCAGGTCAACGGTGGACCCGTGAAGACGTACCGTGCAGGCGAAAGCTTCTCGGAATTTCCGGGCGACCATCACGCCGTCAGTGAAAACGCCAGCAAGACGGAACGCGCTCGCCTGCTTGCGGTCTTCGTCGTCGATACCAACGAGACCAACCTGACGACTTACGCGAAATGAACTGGCGACGCCCTTGCCAAGGCAAGGGCGTCAAACCGAGCACACAATCGGCGAAGGAAAGGCACTCAAATGGATGCGATCGCCAGGCGCACGCTTGCAGGGGTTTCGGTCCCCGATACGCCGCTTGTTGGGCGGGCGATCGAACATGCCCGCCAGCTGTGTGAGCCCTATTTGTTCAACCACGTGGTCCGATCATGGCTCTTCGCCGTCCGAATCGCACAGGTCCAGAACATTGAGCACGACGGCGAAGTCGTTGCCGTCGGAACCCTGTTGCACGACGTCACGCTCAACGAGACCTTCGCTGGGCCGCGCCGTTTCGAGGTGGAAGGCGCCGATCTGGCTCGCGCCTTCGTCCGGCAAGGCGGCTTCGACGAGCGTCGTGCTCAGTTGATATGGGACAGCGTCGCACTCAACTCGACGCCGTCGATCGGCCTCTACAAGGAGGCCGAGGTGGCGCTGTGCACAGCCGGCATCTGCCTTGATGTCGTGGGCCTGCAATACAGTCTCATCTCTGCCGCCGAGATAGCCAGGATCGTCGGCGAATTTCCGCGTCTTCAGATGAAGCGACGGATGACGCGTTGCTTTTGTCACATCGCCAAGGTGAACCCGGAAACGACCTACGATAACTTTGCCCGGGATTTCGGTGAGCGCTTTGTGGCTGGCTACAAGGCGCCGTCTTCCGTCGATTTTGTGATGAACACTCCCTTCGAAGAGTAAGCGAAACCTCGAACCTGATCTCTCCGGCTGCGGCCGCGAGACGCCTCAAGAGGGCATCATGCGCATTGACAGCCTACATCCAGAAACATCGGCGCGCCTTGCGGCGGTCGACCTCGACACGTCGCTGCGGGCAGCTGCGCTATGGCTGTCCAAGCCGGCCATAGGCCTGGTTGTCGTATGCCATGGCAGTGGCGAGGCGGCAGGCGTGCTGAGCAAGTCCGACCTTGTCCGTCATCTGGCGAATTCGGGGCCGGCGGAAGCGCCGGTATCGACACTGATGAGCCGGTCTTTCGTATCCTGTGGGCCCGATGACGACCTGCATTCGGTCTGGCAGACCATGACAACACAGCGGCTCCAGAACCTACCGGTGCTCGGCGCCGGCGCTAAGCCGATAGGCGTCCTCGATATCCGCGACGCGATGAAGGCGCTCTTCCAACAGGAAGAGCTCCAGGAGCGGCTGCTCGCCAACTATATCGGGGGCGTTGGCTACCAATAGAGGAGAATCTCGCGACGGTGCGATGAGCACGAAAGAGCGGGAGATCTGTCTCGCGAGATGTTTGGTCCCGCACTGGCGATGGTCCGCAGATCACGGGACATATACTGCAGTATGGTTCGGCTTCTTACTCGATCTAATCGACCACTCCCGTCCTCTATTGTACCGTCTTCAAGCAACTGAATTCTGCCTGAGCAAACATGAGGGCTATAATGTCTCGTCCGGAAGTGAAAGTGGATGTCTTCGACAGCCCGCCCGAGATTCCCCGAGATGGCCTGCCCATTCAGCTAGCGACCGCCGGCATCGTTCATGACCTTGGCAATCTCATCCAGGTCGCCTCGTCGGCATTGAATCACCTGGCCCGTGACCCGAGCGTCTCGGCGGCTCCAGCGCTTGGGCATGTAATTTCGGGCGCCAGAACTGCCCTGGAACGAGCCGGCGCGCTTGTCCGCCAGACTATCAGTTCCGCCCGAGAGAGCCGCAGAGAAAGCGAATATGCAAATGTCGGCGCCTATCTGGCTGAAATCGAGACCCTCATTCGAAGCGCGTGGGATCCCAAGATTCGACTCGAGGTTCGAGTGACGCCGGACTTGCCGTCAGTGAGGTGCAATCGCCTGGGTTTGCAGAACGCGATTCTGAACCTGGTATTCAACGCGCGCGATGCATCCCCCAACGGGGGCCTGATCTCGATTGATACCGCAGTGGTCTTTGATGGCTCGTCAGCCACTCAGGTGCATATCACCACCGCCGACCACGGTGTGGGAATGACCGCCGAGCCGATTGCCTTCGCATTCGATCCCTTCTTCACCACAAAAGCGCAGGGCCTCGGCGGCGTCGGCCTGCCGATGGTGAAACGCTTTGCCGAAGAGTCAGGCGGAAGCATCGATATTCAGAGCGCGCCCGGGGCAGGCACAACTGTCACGCTGCGTTTGCCCGCGATGCGATAGCGACCGGGCAAGCTACATCCAGCCTCAAGCAACGCACATCAAGAGATAGAGATGCATGCAAAGGTCACAGAAAACATTCAGCAGCATCGGTTCGAGCTCCCGATCACCAGCCAAGCCTTTGCCGTTGCCTACTACACGCTCCAAGACGGCAAGGTAGCGCTTATACATACCGAAGTGCCTTCGGAATTTTCCGGACAGGGGATCGCGTCGCGGTTGGCGCAAGGCACCTTCGAATTGCTCCGCAAAACAGGCCGCAAAGCGGTCTTGAAGTGTCCCTTCATGAGCGGCTTCGTGGCCAAGCATCCGGAATACACCGATGTCGTTGCAGGGTGATCAGGCACGAATACAGCTGTTTGCAAAAAAGGTCTGAGTCGAGATGGACGACCAATATAATTTGCAGAGGTTCGCCAACGCTCAGGATTCCGTGTACGGCGACGCGCTGGCTATGCTGCGTCGAGGCATGATGTGTACTCCATACATGGAGTTGATCTTCCCGAGGTTGGCTACAGGGCGAAGCGACACGGAAGCCGATCCGTACGCGATCACATCACGCGACGAGGCAGGCGCTTACCTCCAATCGCCGATACTGGGCGGTCGTTATCGGGAATGTGTCGGCACGCTGCAACGACTTTCCAATGTAAGTGCTCGCGCGGTCTTCGGTGATGAAGATACAAAGAAATTGCACGCGTCCCTAACGCTGTTTTCCGAAGCAAGTAACGACGAGTTCCTGCTCGAGACCATCTTCGATGTCTGGTTCGACGGTGAAATCGACGAGGGTACGATGCGCAAACTCTACTCGATGTCATAACGCCGCCGGCGACCGGCGGATGTGGCCGCCGCCGAAACCGACACCGCTCTATTTCCTCCCTGTGGCAGAGGCATCAATCCCTGCTCCCCTGGGACTCCCGGGAAGCGGCCTTCACGCCTTTGCCTGCTCAATCCGGTCAACTGAGGAGGAGACGAAGTTCCAATGGATATAACGTGGTTCGGAAAGAGGCTCGCCGCCGATCAGCATCAGCCGCGCGGCATGGAAGGCAGGCGCCCGGAGCACGATCTCGGCGCCGGGCGCTAGCATGATGAATTCGCCTTCACCGAACGTGCCAAGTTGGCCCATGACTTCGATTTCCCGGCGACAACATAGATCGCACGCTCGCGATATCCGGGTTTCACCTGATATCGCGCACCGCCCGTGAGCACGATTTCGGCGCAGACCAGGTCGGAGTACGTCCTTGCCGGAGAGACCAACCCGTCGAACACCCCTGCGATCAAAGTGAACTCGACCCGGTCGGCACAGATCCGTGGGATTTCGGGAGCGCCATAATGTGCAAAGTGGGGAGCAACTTCTTCGTGCCGGGAGGGGAGCGCCACCCAAGCCTGAACGCCGAAGAGATTGCTTCCCCGCGTTCGGGCTTCTGGCGACGTGCGTTCGGAATGGACGATGCCGGACCCGGCCGTCATCCAGTTGACCTCGCCGGGGCGGATGGCCTGCACTTCACCGAGATTGTCGCGATGGATGATCTCCCCGTCGAACAGATAGGTCATGGCCGCGATCCCGATATGCGGCTGCGGGCCCATGTCGAAACCACGACCCGCGTCGAATACCGCGGGGCCGAAATGGTCGAACAGGATGAAGGAGCCGATCATCAGGCGGTTCGAGGAGGGCAATACGCGCCGCACCTTCAAACCGTCGGCAAAATCACCCATAGCAGGCTGCCTGAGTGAATCGATGCCGACGATGTCGCTTTGGACAATGGTCATGGATGTTCATCCTTCTGCTTGACCTCTCGGCCAGGTGCTCGAACGTGCTTGAACGGGGTGGTTTGGAAGACAGCCTGAATGGCATTCAGGAGCGCGAATTTGGAGCTCTCGTGCTGCTGGCCGGGGAGACGGGTTTCGCCGTAGCCCGACGTTCCCATCGACAGGATTGCAGCAAGATCTTCGGCCATCTCGGGCCTGCCGAGCAGGAGCGGCGCGAAGGTCTGCTGGTCTATCTCGTAGACCAGAACGGGGGTCATTGCCCGCAATGTTGACGTCTCGCCAATACCAGCGAGCAGGCCGGTCTCGCCGAAGAAGTCGCCAGGTGCAAGCCGGCCAACCTCCTGCGTGTCAGCAGCGCCTTGGCCATGTTGCCGGACGATCACGCCCTTCCGAACAATCATGAGGGACGGCAGCATCTCTCCCTGTTCTGCAATGACGTCGCCCTTGCGGTAGCTGCGAACCGAGATCGCCGCGGCAAGCGACTCCTGCTCGGCATCCGTTAGGGCCGAGAAGATCGGTATGGCCTTGATCAGGTCGATCGCGGCGAAGCCTCGGGAGGTCGCCGTCCCGTCACCTGGTGAGGAGGTCATGACCACCGAAGCCGAAAGTGGCGCTGCCAGCAGCACGCCGACTGACCTTGAATGGCGATAGACGAGATCGAAGATCTCGTTCCGAGCTGTAATCCGCTGATCAAGCCTGGCGACGCGAAATGACAGCTCGATCTCGATTGCAGCCGCATCCAGGCTTGTGATGGCAACCGCGGGCGACGGGTCCTGGAGGATCGAGTTGCAGCTCAGCAGGACCATGCGCATCGTGTCTACGATGACGGCCGGCGTCTTCGTCAGCGACATCTTGATCGTCACGGCAAGTCCATGGCTCTCGTCTGGGCCGCTAAGATTTGTCACCCCGATTTTGGCGACAAGGCTGTTCGGAAGCGCGATGACGTTGTGGGCCGGGGTGAGGAGTTGGGTCGAGCGCCAATTGGTCTCGACGACGCGGCCCTCGGTTCCGTCGTTCAGAATGATCCAGTTTCCCAGCACGTAAGGGCGGCCGAGGTTAAGCGCGATTCCCGAAAATACGTCGCCAAGTGTATTCTGGAGCGCCAAACCCAGCATGACCGCAAAGACACCCGAGGTGGCGATGAGCGTTCCGACCGGCACGGCAAAGACGAACGCCAGTATTGAAAGGAGCATTCCCGTGTAGACGATGCCGACCACGACATCCTGCAGGAGGCGTGCCTCATGCGGCTTTCGCTCGAACACGACATAGATGCGGACAAACCCGATTAGCGCCCAGGCAAGATGTATCCACCACAGCAGCTTGACCGATCCGATGAGGATCGCTCCGCTGGTCGTCTCATCGCCTCCTGTCGGCTCGTACGGGACGACCCGCAGTTCAAGAACCATGATCGACATTGCAAGGAAAAAGACCAGTTGGACGAGCAGCCTCGCATTGGCGAAGCGTCCCGGAACGAGATTCCAGACGACAATTCCAGCCAAGCCGATCAACACGATGTAGATGAGAGGAGAGCTCGACCAGCTCAATGCCAGACCTGGATCGACCATAATCGCAACCTTGGTTTTCGAACTTGCGGCAGGGTGATTCCTGGCGCTCGACACGAAGTTGTCCCGCCGCTTCGACGTAAGGGCCCGGCTTGGCGCATGTTCAAGCAGACGGAGAGACGATCATCGCCGCTCAACTTTCGGCCTCCGGCCCGGCGACCGCCTTTTTGCGCCGGCTCCCCTGTTCGTCTCGAGCACCGCTTCGGTAATCGAATTCGGCAGCCGGCGTGGCTTCTCGATGAAGCCCAGCACCGGCAGTGCGATCAGGAAGAAGGCGAAGTAGTAGAGCGTCGCCAACTGAGACAGGACGACATACGTGCCTTCGGCCGGCCGCGAACCAAGCCAGCCGAGAAACAGGCCATTGGCGACGAAGAGCCAAAAGAACACTCTGTACCGGGGCCTGTAAACGGCCGAGCGAACCTTGGACCTGTCGAGCCACGGCACGGCGAACAGCACCGCGATCGAGCCGAACATGGCGAGCACGCCACCGAGTTTGGAGTCGATCGGCCCGACATTGAAGGTGATGGCGCGCAGGATCGCATAAAAGGGCAGGAAGTACCATTCCGGCACGATGTGCGCGGGTGTCTTCAGCGGATTTGCGATCGTGTTGTTGTCAGGATGGCCGAGATAGTTCGGCAGATAGAAGACGAAATAGGCGAAGAAGAACAGGAACACGATGATGCCGAATGCGTCCTTGACGGTGGCATAAGGCGTGAAGTCCACGACATCGGTTTTCGATTTCACATCAATGCCAGCTGGATTGTTCTGCCCGACGACGTGAAGCGCCCAGACATGCAAGGTCACCACACCTGCAAGCACAAACGGCAACAGGTAATGCAGCGCAAAGAAGCGGTTCAGCGTCGGATTGCCGACCGCGAAACCGCCGAGCAGGAGCCGCTGGAACCAGTCGCCGGCCAGTGGGATGGCCGTGAAAAAGTTGGTAATGACCGTGGCTCCCCAGAATGACATCTGGCCCCAAGGCAGCACATAGCCCATGAAGGCGATCGCCATCATCAGCAAAAGGTTCGTGCATCCGAGCAACCACAGCAGCTCACGCGGCGCCTTGTAAGAGCCGTAGTAGAGCCCGCGGCAGATATGGATGTAGGCGGCGATGAAGAAGAAGGAGGCGCCGTTCGCATGGAGAGAGCGCAGCAGCCATCCCGAATTCACGTCGCGCATGATCTTTTCGACTGAATTGAAAGCCAGTCCGGTATCGGGAGCGTAATGCATCGCCAGCACGATGCCGGTCAGGATCTGCGAAACCAGCATGACCGTGAGAATGCCGCCGAACGTGTAGGCGTAGTTCAAATTGCGCGGGACGGGATAGACGATGAAGCTATCGTGCACCAGCCGCGGCAGCGGCAGGCGGGCGTCGAACCAGCGCTCGATTCCGGTCTTGGGCGAATAGCTCGAATGTTTGTCGCTCATCGAATGCCCCCTCAGCCGATACGGATCCTGGTGTCGGCAATGAACTGAAACACCGGTACCGCCATATTCTCGGGCGCCGGGCCTTTGCGGATGCGGCCGGCAGTATCGTATTGCGAGCCGTGGCACGGGCAGAGCCAGCCCTCGAACTCGCCTTGCTGGCCAACCGGGATGCAGCCGCTATGCGTGCAGACCTGGACCATCACGATCCAGGCTTCCTTGCCCGGGACAGTGCGGTTTACGTCGATTGCCGGCGCATCGACCGGCAGATTGGCGTTACGGGCGATCGGATCCTTGAGCTCGGCCAAGCTTACAGCTTTGCCGTCCTCAATTTCCTTCTCGGTGCGGTTGCGCACGACGACGGGCTTGCCGCGCCATTGCACGACCAGCGACATTCCCGGCATCAGCGAGGAGACGTCGACTTCGACCGTGGCCATTGCCTCGGCGGGCAATGCGGCAGTGCCGGTCTCGATTTCGGAAAGCTCGGCCATGATGAGGACTCCTCTGATTGGAAAGCTGCTCCAGTGCGTCGGCGTCAGTCGGGGAAACCCGGCCGCGGCCTTCACCTTTCGCGCTTGCTCATTTCGAGTTGAACTATGCAGGCCGTGGCGGGATGTGGGCCATCGTGCCAAGGGCACGTGCGTCCAATACTTTCGTTTATGGTTCCTGAGCGAATGATTACCGGAGTGTCGAGGACGCCAGGCGTGGTGGTTCTGAATTCTTGGCTGTCGCCGTTCCCCACCTGAGCGGGATTCCGGCATTGCATGCGGCAATCGCAGAACGATTGCTTAGCTTGATCATACCTCGGCATAGGCACGCCTACCTGTCGGTGTCGTAGCCTTCCTTCCCGGCAAGTGAAAGTTTCTAGAACATCAAGGACGCGGCTCCCGCCCGTGAATTTGCGAACTGCGTCCGCATTCAAACAAGGGAAAAACCGTGAAACTCTATTACAGCCCGCTCGCCTGCAGCCTGGCCGACCACATCGCACTGGAGGAGGCGGGTGCCGCTTTCGAGCGCGAAACGGTCAATCTCAAAACCAAACGAACGGGGTCGGGGGATGATTTCACCACTGTCACGCGCAAGGGGTATGTTCCCGCCCTCGTGCTGGATAGCGGGGAAACGCTGACAGAAAATGTCGCCGTCCTCGATTGGATAGCGGCGCAATACCCGGCACTCGGCGTTGAAGGGCCGATGGGTCGTACGCGCGTTCTCGAAGCGCTGACCTACGTATCGACCGAAATACACCGAAGCTTCAAACCCATGTGGCACCAAGGCAGCGATGCTGAAATGGCCAAGGCGCGCACCACGATTACGGCGCAACTCGATCTCTTCGCGAACGGTCTCAAGACGGATTATCTGTTCGGCGAGAAACCCAGCGTAGCGGACTTCTACCTTTTCGTGATGCTGCTTTGGGCAGCCCGCTTCCAAGTCCCTGTTCCCGCTCCTTTGGAAGCGCTGCGCGCCAGAATTGCGGCCCGCCCGGCCGTTCGCATCACAATGAAGCGCGAGGGCCTTGTCTAAGTGCGAGACCGGCCGCGTGTCGTGTCACCCTTCAGCCACAACACATTACGAAGGAGTTTGTCCATGCTTCCGTTGCTGCAGAACCTCCACCTGTTCGCTGCCAAGCGCGGCGACGGGTTACGCCCCGAATTTGTAAGGATGGGAGGCGAGGCGCCACTCAGCTTGCCCTTCCCGCGTGTTCAAGCGCAACTTTCTACACTGCCCGGCAATCGCGTCATGCCAAGGCACGCAGGTGGGAACGCCAAGCCGATGAATGAAGGTGATGCCGGTGCTGCGCCAAAACAGGTGGCATCCGATGGTGCCGGGGAAGAGGTTGCGAGGATGAAAAATCCAAGACCGCCGGGAGAAATTGATCGCTATCGCAGGGCCTTTGTCGGCGTTGCCGCAATGGGTCTGGCTGCTACTCAATTCACGACAGTACGCCCAGCTAAGGCGCAAGGCGTTTCAGCGCTGAACGGTGCAACGACAGAACGCTCGACGGCTGCCTCGTTCGCGCTCCGGCAAATCGACGCCGGCCTGCTGAACGTCGGCTATGCGGAAGCTGGTCCGCCCAACGGTCCCGTCGTTATCCTCCTTCACGGCTGGCCCTACGACATCCATAGCTTTGTCGATGTCGCTCCCTTGTTGGCGATGGCGGGCTATCGCGTGATCGTTCCGTATTCGCGCGGTCACGGCACGACGCACTTTCTTTCCAGTCGGACGGTCCGCAACGCCAGCAGTCTGTGCTGGCTCTCGATGTCATCGAATTGATGGATGCGCTGAAGATCGACGAAGCAATCGTCGCCGGCTATGACTGGGGCGCGCGCACAGCCTGCATCATCGCAGCGCTCTGGCCGCACCGTTGCAAAGCTCTCGTTTCGGTCAGTGGTTATCTGATCGGCAGTCTCGCGGCAAACAGAATGCCGTTGACGCCGAAGGCCGAGCTCCAATGGTGGTATCAGTACTATTTTGCGACGGAACGCGGCCGGGCCGGCTATGAAGAATACCGGCGCGATTTCGCAAACCTTATTTGGCGGATCGCCTCGCCGAAATGGGACTTTGACGACGCCACATTCGATCGCAGTGCAACGTGTCTCGACAACCCGGATCACGTCAGCATCGTCATCCACAATTACCGCTGGAGGCTCGGTCTGGTGCAGGGCGAGCCGGAATATGACGGCCTGGAAAAACGGCTGGCCGAAAGCCCCATGATCACGGTGCCCACGATCACCCTTGAGGGCGATGCCAATGGCGCACCTCATCCCGACAGCAGCTCCTACGCCAAGAAATTTTCAGGCAGATACGCGCATCGGATCATCACGGGCGGAATTGGCCACAACTTGCCGCAAGAAGCCCCACAGGCTTTCGCTCAGGCAGTCATCGACGTCGGCGAATACTGATCGGGCAAAATCGTGACCAACTGAGGCGGAGATGATGCTGGGGTCATCTCGCGTCGGTGGTGGCAACTCCGCCCTTCCGCCGCCTGTGCCGGTCGACCAGTGGCGTTACGAACAAGATAAAGGGACCTATTGTGGATTCGACCTTGCCATCCGCTGTTTCGCAACCAGTCGTCGCGCAACTGACGCGGGCCGCGATATTTCTCGTCGTGACGATAAATTCTGGACCAGAACACGAAGCGACCGTGCGCGCCTTGTGTGCCGATCTTTCCACCCTCGTGCGCGCAGTCGGGTCCCGCGACCTGGACGGCCGGCTGTCGTGTGTCATGGCGTTTGGTTCCGATGCCTGGGACCGTTTGTTTGGAGCCTCCAGACCGAAGGACCTGCATCCATTTCGCGAGATGCAAGGCCGGCATCACGCCGTCTCGACGCCGGGCGACATCCTCTTTCACATTCGTGCATCGCGCATGGATCTTTGTTTCGAACTGGCGACGCAGATCATGTCGCGGCTCGATGGCACAGTCTCCACAGCAGATGAGGTGCACGGCTTCAACTATTTCGATGACCGCGACCTGATCGGCTTCGTCGACGGCACGGAAAACCCGGTGGCTGAGCGCGCCGTCAAGGCCGCGATCATCGGCGAGGAGGACCCCTCATTTGCCGGAGGCAGCTATGTGATCGTGCAAAAGTACCTGCATGATCTGAAAGCATGGAACGGGCTCCCAATCGAGGAGCAAGAGGGAATTGTCGGCAGGAAAAAACTCACCGATGTCGAGCTGGACGATGCCGTAAAGCCGACCTCCGCCCACAATGCGCTGACCACAATCGTCGAGGACGGAGAGCAGTTGGAGATCGTCCGCGACAACATGCCATTCGGCGACGTGGGCAAGGGCGAGTTCGGCACCTATTTCATCGGCTACGCCCGTTCGCCGCGCAGAATCGAGCAGATGCTCGAGAACATGTTCATTGGCCGCCCGCCAGGCAACTACGATCGGTTGCTGGACTTCAGCCGTGCAGTCACCGGCAATTTGTTCTTCGTACCGTCGGCGACATTCCTGGAAAACGTTGCGACGGGGGAAGCCATTTCGGCCGCTGGTCTGGGCCCGTCGGGTCGACCTGTTCGGAGTCGCCGTCAAATACGTTCCCACCAAATATGAAAACATACGCCTTACTCGCGCGATCTCAACCCGATCGAGAGCGCCATGTCCTCAACATGGGCTAACCGTATCGTTCGGTAGAGTTCCGCGCCGGCGGCCTTGATCGCCTGACGTTTGCCGTCGACGGGGCCGTCAACGACGCATGGCGCAGTGAATTCATCGTGGCGTAGCGCGCCCAGGAAGGTCAGGATTGGCCAATGGCCGTGCGGTGGCGAAGCTGCGGAGGCGTTGGCCCCTTGGCCCCTGCCGAGAAGCGGCGCCATGTTGGTCTCGATCCACGTTTCGTGAATGACACTAAACGCGCCCGATCGAAGCGTCCCTGCCATGATCGGCGAGACCTGACCTATTCTCTTCAATTTCGCCGTTCGCGTTAGGATCAGTTCAGGCCAGCACACAGACGTCCTGTTAAGTCCGCTTCTGACGATCCGCGCCTCAAACCCGACAGTCCGGTTCCGTGAAGAGTTTCGGGCGCTGGCAGGCGTACGAAAGTCCCCGAGGAAGGAACCCGCGGGCCACAGGCGATGGCTATGGGGATTTCAGATTCCGGCTGATGTCAGCGGTGGCGCGACCGTCTCCGGGAAGCGCCGCGATTGGTACGGACATGCCGCATTGTTGCGCTTCCGCGCGATGATGCCGGACGGCTCGTCGCGCTTCTCGATCGGCAAGGACAAGATCTTTCATTACATGGGCTGCTCGACCTTCTCCAACTTCACCGTGCTGCCCGAGATCGCGGTCGCCAAGGTCAATCCGGACGCCCCTTTCGACAAGATCTGCTACATCGGCTG
>NZ_JAPYKS010000027.1:0-56731 GCF_037179605.1 Mesorhizobium salmacidum (SeqCode) | reverse complement strand
CTTCATGGGCTTTGTCAAACTTGCCGCTATCGCTATCTGGCTCAGGTAGTTAAATCGTCACTACGCCCTAGAGGCCTGCGCGCCGGGAGAAAATCCCCCGGCGGTAATATCGAACTTCAGTGAGCGTGGCTGATTGAGGTCAGGCCCGGAAGGCGGCTTCAATGAAGCCGCCCCCCGCAGGTCGACTGAATCCTTAGTAGCCGCCCATGCCGCCGCCGCCGCCCGCCGGTGCCGCATTCTTCGGCGGGACGTCGGTGATCATCGCTTCGGCGGTGATCAGCAAGGCCGCGATCGAGCCGGCGTCCTGCAATGCCGTGCGCACCACCTTCGCCGGGTCGACGATCCCAGCCTTGATCATGTCGACGTAGACCTCGTTCTGGGCGTCGAAGCCCTGATCGTGTTCCTTGCTGTCGGCGAGCTTGCCGACGACGATTGAGCCTTCGACGCCGGAATTCTCGGCGATCTGGCGGATCGGCGCCTCAAGCGCGCGAAGCACGATGGAGATGCCGGCGGTGACATCGGCATTGGCGCCGTTCAGGCCTGACAGCGCCGACCGGGCACGAAGCAGGGCGACGCCGCCGCCTGGCACGATGCCTTCTTCCACGGCCGCACGCGTGGCGTTCAGCGCGTCGTCGACGCGGTCCTTCTTTTCCTTCACTTCCGATTCCGTGGCGCCGCCGACGCGGATGACGGCAACGCCCCCCGACAGCTTGGCCAGCCGCTCCTGCAGCTTTTCCTTGTCGTAGTCCGACGTCGTCTCCTCGATCTGGCCCTTGATCTGGGCGACGCGCGCCTGGATCGTCGCCTTGGTGCCGGCGCCGTCGATGATCGTGGTGGTGTCCTTGTCGATCAGCACGCGCTTGGCGCGGCCAAGCATCTCGACGGTGACGTTTTCAAGCTTGATGCCGAGATCCTCGGAAATCATCTGGCCCGATGTGAGCACCGCGATGTCTTCCAGCATCGCCTTGCGACGATCGCCGAAGCCCGGCGCCTTGACGGCCGCGACCTTGAGGCCGCCGCGCAGCTTGTTCACGACCAGGGTGGCGAGGGCCTCGCCTTCGACGTCCTCGGAAATGATCAGCAGCGGCCTGCCGCCCTGCACCACCGCTTCGAGGATGGGCAGCATCGCCTGCAGATTGCCGAGTTTCTTCTCGTGAATGAGGATGTAGGGATCCTCAAGCTCAGCGCGCATCTTGTCGGCATTGGTGACGAAGTAGGGGCTGAGATAGCCGCGGTCGAACTGCATGCCTTCGACGACGTCGAGTTCGGTGTCGGCGGTCTTGGCTTCCTCGACGGTGATGACGCCGTCATTGCCGACCTTGGTCATCGCCTTGGCGATCATTTCGCCGACGCTGGCGTCGCCATTGGCGGCAATGGTGCCGACTTGCGCGATCTCGGCCGACGACTTGACCTTCTTGGCCTTCGCCTTGATTTCCCCGACGACGGCGGCGACGGCCTGGTCGATGCCGCGTTTCAAATCCATCGGGTTCATGCCGGCGGCGACCAGCTTGGCGCCTTCGCGCAGGATCGAAGCGGCCAGCAGCGTGGCTGTCGTGGTGCCGTCACCGGCGAGGTCGTTGGTCTTCGAGGCCACTTCGCGCACCATCTGCGCGCCCATGTTCTCGAACTTGTCGGCAAGCTCGATTTCCTTGGCTACGGTGACGCCATCCTTGGTGATGCGCGGGGCGCCATAAGCCTTGTCGATGATGACGTTGCGGCCCTTGGGACCCAGCGTCACCTTCACCGCATCGGTGAGGATTTCGACGCCGCGCAGCATGCGGTCACGCGCATCGGTGGAGAATTTGATTTCCTTGGCAGACATGATTTTTTCCTTCGAGTGTGAGGGGGCCAGTCGCCGCGCCGAACGCGCGGCGCTCCAGTCAGGCGGCCTTCTTGGCTTCGACAGCCTTTTCGATGACGCCCATAATGTCGGCTTCCTTCATGATCAGCAGGTCTTCGCCGTCGATCTTGACCTCGGTTCCCGACCATTTGCCGAACAGGATCAAGTCGCCGGCCTTGACGTCGAGCGGAACGAGCGCGCCCTTTTCGTCGCGTGCCCCCGGACCGACGGCAATGACTTCGCCTTCCTGCGGCTTTTCCTTGGCATTGTCGGGAATGATGATGCCGCCCTTGGATTTTGTATCGCCTTCGGCGCGCCGGATGACGACGCGGTCGTGGAGTGGACGGAACTTCATGAGAACTTCTTTCTGGGGCCGGCATAGGCGGCCGCGCCCTCTGTATAGGCGGTTTGGCACTCGATAGATAGGAGTGCCAAAATTTATCATGGGACGGAATTAAATATCGGAAGTATTATTTTCGCACGCGGTTTCCTGATATCCGAAATCAGTCAAATATTTCAAAAAGTTGAATTTTGGCGGCCGAGCGCCTATTTATCGGACAAGTTCGTTTTCACGATTTCATGCGCAAGGGAGATTTCTTCGATGGCCGACGGCAATCAGACGATCATGGAAAAAGCTGAAGCCCGCTTTGTCGACAAGCAGAAGAAGAACGCGGAGCGCAACAAGGCAACCGCCGAATACATGTCCGAGGCGAAAGCCAGGGAGATCAAGACCGCAAGGCTGAGGGAGTTGCGGCTGGCCAAGGAAGAAGCCGACCGCGTGGCGGAAGCGCTGAACCCGACGCCGAAGAAGAAGCGAGTGGTGAAGAAGGCCGCCGCAACGGGGGTCAAGACATGAGCCTGACCTTTCCCAATAGCAGCCGCAGCTATGACGTGGCTGGCCAACGCATTCGTTTCGTCGGCCATGACGGCATGTTCCAGATTTCCTTCTCGGTGGCCGCCGACGCCATGACCAGGATACAGCCGAACACCGCCGCCGACGAGGCCGGCTATCTTGCCGCCTTCGACAGGTCGAGTTCCACTATCCACGACGTCGCCGCCAAGGCCTACGGCCGCACCCACAAGAGCCTGTATGTGCTGACGGCCGCCGATTTCGGCTGATCAGCCGAGGTCCGCGACCATCGTGCGTATCTTCGCAGCCTTTTCAAAATGGTCGAGGCGGTGGGTTCTGATCCACCATTCGGCGACTTCCATCAGCAACTCGGGGTCGTCGTTCTTGTTGGCGAAGAACGCATAGAACGACACGCCGACGCTGGGCCCTTTTTCGGAAATCCTGCGGTCACAGACCTCCAGTATCTTCTGCTTCAGGCTGGCTCTCACGGGAATCCTCTGATTTGCGGTGCGGCGGGATCTTGCCCGCGCCAAGTGCCGCCCTCTGCAAACGTTGGCCAGGTCAGGACTTACGCTCGGCCCTCTCCCGTCGCTTGACGTCGCGGATATTCATCTGATCGACCAGCGCGTTGGCATCCTGCGGGCTCATGCCGACCATCACCCTTTGCCTGACCACCGCGGGCTGGCCGGTAAAGACATCGATGATGGCCCAGCTTTGAGGCAAGTCCATGCGCAGTGCGTAACGGTTGGCCATGCGGCTAGCCTCGCGCGAAGAGAAATGCGGCGCCGAGGATAGCGACTGTCCATACGACGACCGACAGTTGCAGCGCCGTGGCGCCATGCGAGGCCAGGGCCTGCCGCAGTCGCGCCGCAAGACCCGCCGGCCGGACCGGCACCGGAAGGACGGCGACCGGTGCCTTGACGCCAAGTTTTCCAAAGACGGGCAAGAGCGACGGTTCACGCACGAAACTGACCTCGAATGTCGCGAGATGGGCTCCCCGGCAAAGGGATGCCCGGCCCCTCCATAGCACCCTTTCGCGAACTCCTTGCATACCAAATCGGCGCCGCCTGCCGATCGGTCCGGGAGATGTCGGATCCTTTCAGCTGGCGCGCGCGGCCAACGGTGACCCCCGATTGGCGGCACCCGTCGCGAAATTCGATCTCGCCAGCGACCACAACTTTTCCCCTTGATCAGCCCTTCGATCTGGCCTAGCCTTGAGTTGAGAAAAGGTTTTTCCAGATGTTCCCGATCAGGCTCGGCCACTGGCCGGGCCTTGTTCCGATCGGTAAGGGAAAACCTTTTCCCAACTAAGGATTCTTGCCGCGATGGCATTGGACGACCTGCCAGTTCCGGTCTTTCCCAAGCCCGTCACCTTGCGTGACGTGGCCGCGCAGGCCGGCGTCAGCGTCGCCACCGCCTCGAAAGCGCTCAACGACCAGGGGCGCATGACGGCCGAGACCCGCGAGCGCATCCGTGAGACGGCGCGCAGCCTGGGTTTTCGTCCCAACGGCCTGGCGCAGAGCCTGCTCAGACGCCGCTCCTTCACCGTCGGCCTGCTCACCAACGATACCTATGGCCGTTTCTCGCTGCCGCTGATGTCGGGCATATCGGACGCGCTGGTCGATGCCGGCGTTTCGGTGTTCCTGTGCAATGTCGAGGAGGATCAGCGCCTCGGCCAGCTCCATGTCGAGGCCATGCTCGACAAGCGCGTCGACGGCATCATCGCCACCGGCAAACGCATCGACCGCCATTTGCCGGTCGACCTCGCCAATCTGCGCGTCCCGGTGATCTACGCCTTCACCCAGCCCGATCCCGACGCCGTTGCCTTCGTCTCCGACGACGGCGACGGAGCGCGGCTGGCGATCGAGCATTTCTGCCGGCTCGGCCGCAAGCGCATCGCCCATGTCAGCGGGCCGGCGAGCTTTGCCGTGGTGCACGAACGGGCGCAGGCTTACCGCGCCGTGTTGACGGAAAACGGCCTGCCGGTGATCGAGCCGCTGCTCGGCTCCTGGTCGGAAGCCTGGGGGCATGAGGCGGTGGCGCGGCTCTTCGACGGCAGAGGAAAAAAGCCGGACGCCGTCTTCTGTGGCAACGATCAGATCGCGCGCGGCGTCATCGATGCGTTGCGCGAACGAGGCCTCGGCGTGCCTAATGATGTCGGCGTCATCGGCTTCGACAATTGGGAGATCGTGGCGGAGGCGACCCGCCCGCCGCTGACCTCGGTCGACATGAACCTGGCAGCACTCGGCCGCGAGGCCGGGCTGACCCTGCTTTCCCTGGTCGGCGGCAAATCCGCCACGCCAGGTATCAGAAAACTGCCGTGCCGGCTGGTGGTGCGGCAGTCCTGCGGCCGCCTGCCGGATGGTTGAGAAAGACGGCTGACAAACGAAGCGCCGCAATCGGCGGCAAGCCGCGGATCGCGGCCAAATGTGGAGGAGGAGAACATGAGGACTTTGATTGCCAAACTGGGCCTTACGGCCGCCGTTCTGGGCTGCGGCCTGCAATTTGCCGCCGCCGATACCGCCAATATCTGGGTACGCGCCGACGGCTCGAACTTCATGCCAAGGATCGTCGACGCCTTCAACAAGGCGAACAAGGATCAGGTCAAGCTCGACATCATCCCCAATGCCGAGATCATCCCGAAATATGGCGCGGCGGCCGCCGGCGGTACGGCGCCCGACGCGCTGTCGCTCGACCTGATCTACACGCCCTCCTTCGCCGCCGCCGGCCAGCTGGAGGACATCACCGACTGGGCGAAGTCCCTGCCCTATTTTTCCAGCCTGTCGCCGGCGCATGTGAAGACCGGCACTTACAAGGACCATATTTACGGCTTGCCCTTCTCGGCCGACGCCTCGGTGCTGATCTGGAACAAGAAGCTGTTCAAGCAGGCAGGCCTCGACCCCGAGAAAGGTCCCGCCAACTGGGCCGAGATCGAAGCCGACGCCGAGAAGGTCAATGCGCTTGGCGGCAACATCAAGGGCTTCTACTTCTCCGGCAATTGCGGCGGCTGCAACATCTTCACCTTCACGCCGCTGATCTGGGCCTCGGGCGGCGACATCCTGTCGGAGGACGGCTCGAAGGCGACGCTGGACAGCCCGCAGCTGCGTGGCGCCATCGATCTCTACCGCTCCATGGTCAAGAAGGACCTGGTGCCGGCGGGCGCGCAGACCGACACCGGCGCCAATTTCTTTGCCGCCTTCGCCGCCGGCAATATCGGCATCTCGCCATCCGGCGCCTTCGCCATCGGCGCGCTCAACACGCAGTATCCCAATGTCGACTACGGCGTCACCTTCCTGCCGGGCAAGGATGGCAACTGGTCGTCCTTTGCCGGCGGCGACAATTTCGTCGTCACCAAGGGCACCAAGAAACTCGCCGTGGTGAAGGAGTTCCTGGACTTCGCCTATTCGCTCGAAGGCCAGACGATCCTCGCCAAATACGGCAGCCTGCCGGTGCGCGGCGACATCGCCAAGGACGCGCTCAAGGATCTCGATCCGCGCTACCAGATCGCCGCCGAGGCGATGGCCAAGGGCAAGACGCCCTATTCGGTGGTCTTCAACGACCTGATCAACTCCGCCAACGGCCCGTGGACGCAGATGATCAACGAGGTCTTCTTCGGCGACGACGTCGACGGCGCGATCGCTAACGCCCAGGAGACCATGCAGTCGATCATCGACCAGGCGCCGCAGAAGTAAATGCACGCCTGCCGGCCGCCCGCCTGTCTCCCTGGGCGGGTGGCCGGAAATTGTTTTGATTCAAATAGCAGGCTATCGCATTGAGAAACCTCACTTTTATCACGAATTCGGTGCGTGGCAAGGCTCGCTCCCCCTTCTCCCCTTGTGGGGTGAGAAGCGGTCCGCGCAGCGGACGAAAAGCCAACTGCTTGGCTTTTCGAGCTTCGAACGCCCTGAGCCTGCGAAGGGCCGGGGGGTGGCCGATCCACCCTGCCGGGTCCCCGCTGCTTCGCAGCGTCCCGGCGTTCGCTGGCCTTTCATCGTGCCACTGGCACGATGAATTCGCCTTCGGCGAACCGGCCGCTCACCCCACAAGGGGAGAAGGAAAGGGCAACCCATGACCGCCATCACCACAACCACCGCCCCGCCTCGCGCCCGAAAACTCGTCGGTGCCGGGCGCCGGCAATGGATCGGCCTGCTTTATGTCGCGCCGGCGGTGGCGCTGGTCATGCTGTTCTTCGTCATACCGCTTGGCATGACGGCCTGGATGTCGCTGCACAACTGGCCGCTGATGGGCGAGCACTCCTTCATCGGCCTCGGCAATTACTGGGCGATCCTGCGCGACACCAGGTTCTGGAACGCGCTGAGATTCACCGGCTACTACACGCTGGTCGTCACCATCGCGATTTTCGCCGTCGCCTTTCCGCTGGCGATCTTCATCGAGCGGCCGCGCCCGTTCACCAACCTCTACCGCACCATGTTCTTCATGCCGGCGGTGGTCGGCTTTGCCTCGGCGAGCCTGCTCTGGTCATGGCTCCTCAACGTCGATTCCGGCCTGTTCAGCCCCGCCGCCTACGACCTCGGCCTAATCGACAGAAAATTCAACCTGCTCGCCACCTTCCAGCCGGCCTTCTGGTCGATCATCGCCATGGTGGTGTGGAAGGTCGCCGGCTTCACCATGATCATCCTGATGACCGGCCTGCAATCGATCCCGCAGGACCTGCAGGAGGCAGCCGTCATCGACGGCGCCGGACCGTTCGCGCGGTTCCGGGCGATCACCCTGCCGCTGATGCGCCGCACGCTGGCGCTGGCGCTCATCCTCTCGGTGGCCGGTTCCATCCTTGCCTTCGACCAGTTCTACATCATCCTGCGCGGCGGCCCTCGCAACCAGACGCTGACGGCGGTCTACTGGATCTTCAACCAGTCCTTCGTCTCGTTCAAGCTGGGTTACGGCGCCGCGCTTTCCATGGTGCTGCTGGTCATCCTTGTGGCGCTCAGCCTCGTCCAGCTCTGGCTGCTGCGCAAGCCCGAGGGGCTCGACTGATGGCGCAGGCGATGTCAGGCAGAGGCAAGCTCGCCGCGCGCTTGGCCAGGCACTCCACCGGCATCATCGCCTCGGTGCTGTTCGTGGCGCCGATCGTGTGGACGGTGCTGTCGGCCTTCAAGCCGGCGCAGGAGGCCCGCCTGCCGCCGCTGCCGCCCTGGCCGACGTCCGGGTTCTCGCTGGAAAACTACGCCACGTTGAACAGCTTCGGCGACGGGCTGTGGGTCTCGGCGCAGAACAGCATCTATGTCTCGGTGATGACGGTCATATTGTCGGTCATCGTCAGCGTGCTCGCCGGCTACGGTTTTTCGCGCTTTCGGTTTCCCCTGAAGGATCTGTTCTTCGTCCTCATCCTGTCGACGATCATGATTCCGTTCCAGTCGATCCTGACGCCGATCTTCCTGGTGCTGACCAAGCTTGGCCTGCACAATACGCTGACCGGGCTGGTCGGCGTCTATGTGACGCTGCAGCTGCCGTTCTCGATCTTCATGATGCGCAACGCCTTCGACGCGGTGCCGCGCGAGATCGAGGAGGCCGCGCGCATGGACGGCGCCGGCAACGCCACCATGCTCATAAAGGTCATGCTGCCGCTGGTCTGGCCTGGCGTCGTCACCATCGCGCTGTTTGCCTTCCTCGGCGCCTGGAACGAGTTCCTCGCCGCCCTGGTGCTGATGACCGACCAGTCCAAATTCACGCTGCCGGTGATGATGACCGCGCTTCAATCGGGCCGCTTCGGCGCCATCGACTGGGGCGCCGTGCAGGCGGGCGTCACCGTGATGATGGTGCCGTGCCTGATCCTGTTCCTCGCTTTGCAGCGCTTCTACATCCGCGGCCTGATGGCCGGGGCCGTCAAATAACAGACCGAATTGGAGTGAGTTCATGACCGCATCGCAAACCGCAAGAACGGCTAGAACGGGCAAGCCCAAGCTCGCCTTCCGCCCGCTGCCGGTGCCGCAGGTCGACGTGCGCGGCTTCTGGGGCGACCGCGCCGAGGCGGTCGCGACACGCACCGCCGATATCCTCTACGACCGCTGCGTGGAGGCGCGCATGCTGGAGCAGATCGACCCCGACCGCCCCTCGCCGGGAATTGTCATTCCCTTCCATTCGCCGTCGCCCGACGAGGCGGCCTCCCCCGGCTTCACCGGCTCGACGGTGACCACGCAGATGTTCTGGGATTCCGATCTCGGCAAGACGATCGAGACCGCGGCCTATTCGCTCTACCGGCGCAAGAACCCCGAACTGGAGAACAAGATCGACGCCGTCATCGACATGTACGGCAGGCTGCAGCAGGAGGACGGCTATCTCTCCAGCTGGTATCAGCGCATCCAGCCCGGCAAGCGCTGGACCAATCTGCGCGATTGCCACGAGCTCTATTGTGCCGGCCACCTGATCGAGGGTGCGGTCGCCTACTACCAGGCGACGGGCAAGCGCAAGCTGCTCGACATCATGTGCCGCTACGCCGACCACATCGCTTCGGTGCTCGGGCCCGAGCCCGGCAAGAAGAAGGGCTATTGCGGCCATGAGGAGATCGAGCTGGCGCTGGTCAAGCTGGCGCGGGTGACGGGCGAACAAAAGTACATGGTGCTGGCCAAATACTTCATCGACCAGCGCGGCCAGCAGCCGCATTATTTCGACGAGGAGGCGCGCGCCCGAGGCGCCGACCCGAAGGCCTATCACTTCAAGACCTACGAATACAGCCAGTCGCACATTCCGGTGCGCGAGCAGGACAAGGTCGTCGGCCATGCGGTGCGGGCCATGTATCTCTATTCGGGCATGGCCGACATCGCCACCGAATATGGCGACGACACGCTGCGGGTGGCGCTCGACCGCCTCTGGGACGACCTCACCACCAAGAACCTCTACATCACCGGCGGGCTCGGTCCGTCGGCGCACAATGAGGGTTTCACCAGCGACTACGACCTGCCCAACGAAACCGCTTATGCCGAGACCTGCGCCTCGGTCGGGCTGGTGTTCTGGGCGAGCCGCATGCTCGGCATGGGGCCGAACGCCCGCTACGCCGACATGATGGAACGCGCGCTCTACAATGGTTCCATCTCCGGCCTGTCGCTCGACGGCTCGCTGTTCTTCTACGAGAACCCGCTGGAAAGCCGGGGCAAGCACAACAGATGGAAATGGCACCGCTGCCCCTGCTGCCCGCCCAATGTCGGGCGCATGGTGGCCTCCATCGGCAGCTATTTCTACAGCCTGGCCGACGACGCCCTTGCGGTTCACCTCTACGGCGACTCCACCGCCCGCTTCGACATATCGGGCGTGCCGGTCACGCTGACGCAGGCGAGCCGCTATCCCTGGGATGGCGCGCTCGAGATCACGGTCGAGCCGCAGGCGCCGGTGGCGTTCACGCTGCATTTGCGGGTGCCGGGCTGGAGTTCCGGTGCCAGGCTGGAAATCAACGGTGAAGCGGTCGACCTCGAGGAACTGACCAGCGACGGCTACGCCGCCATCCGGCGCAACTGGACAAAGGGCGACCGTGTCCGGCTCGATCTCGAAATGCCGATCGAGCGGCTCTACGCCAATCCCGAGGTCCGGCAGGATGCCGGCCGCGTCGCGCTGTCGCGCGGGCCGCTGATCTACTGCGTCGAGGCGACCGACAATGACACCAGCCTGCATCGCCTGACCCTGCCGCGTACGGCCGGCATAGAGGCGCATGACGAGCCGGACCTGCTCGGCGGTGTGGTGACGCTTTCAGCCACGGCGCAAGCCGATGCCGGCGACGGCTGGCGGGACGGGCTCTATCGCTCCGAACCGCCGGCTAAGGTCGAGACGCGCCTGACCGCCATCCCCTATTTCGCCTGGGACAACCGCGAGCCCGGCGAGATGCTGGTCTGGCTGCGGGACGGCTGACCGCAGACGCCTTGGCCGCTCGAACAGGAACATGCCGAAGCCGATGCGCCGGACGATGAAAGAGAACGACCGGGCGCCGGCGTTGCGGCCAGCCCATCTCGCCCCGTTTACGGGGAGAGATGTCCGGCAGGACAGTGAGGGGCAGCGCCGACGCCGGTCTCTATCGACAGGACTGTGACACAGCGGATCTAACGCCTGGCCTTCGATTTGTTCAAAGCCACGGCGGCGTGCACCAGCGCCTTGAAGGCCTCCTCGTCGATCTCTTCGCCCTTCTGGAAGTCGATGGCGCGGCGCGTATTGCCTTCGAGGCTGGAGTTGAACAGCCGTGCCGGATCGGGCAGCGCGGCACCCTTGGCGAAGGTCAGCTTGACGACGGCCTTGTAGGTCTCGCCCGTGCAGATCATGCCGGCATCCTCCCACACCGGCACACCGCGCCATTTCCACGTCTCGACCACGTCGGGATCGGCTTGATGGATCAGCGCGCGGAGCCGCCCCAGCATCTCGCCGCGCCAGTCGCCGAGTTCCCTGATCCTGCCGTCGATCAGCTCGGAGGGAGATTTGCTGTCCTGCAGTCCGGTGGTCGTCATTCCGTTTCTCCTTCAAACGCTGGAAATAGCGCGCTCACATGCGCTCGCCAGGCAATTGGCTGGCCTGCTTCACCCAGGCGCTGAACTGCGCCTCGTCGAACGCCTCGTCCTCATGGATGTGGACATAGCGCGTATCCCTGCTCTTGGACGCGACCGGCGGCACCGGGTCCAGCGACTGGCCGCGAAAGAAAGCCACCTTGATGTACTTGGTGAAGCAATGGATGCCGAGGAACCAGCCCTCGCCTTCGACGCCGTAGAAGGGCGAGTTCCATTTGACCGCCTTGTGGACACCGGGCACGGCGCGCTCTATGAGCGCGTCGAGGCGCTGGCCGACCTCGCGTTTCCAGCCCGGCATGGCCTCGATATAGGCCTGCACCGAGGCATCGCCATAGCCTTTGGCGATCTGCGGGTTGCCGCCGGAAAGCAGCTTCGGCTCGGCGTTGGCGGGCTTGCTCGATTTCCGCTCGGTCTTGGCCATGCGGCTTCCTTCCTATCCGTTGGCCCGCTGGACGCTGCGTCCCCTGGAAATATAGGGCAACACGAACATATAGAGGCCGCTGAACAGCAAAAGAAAGAGCGGCACGAGTGGCGAATAGACCACCCAGGCGGGAGGCTGCCCGAACGCCATGGTGATAAAGTTCGCGGCGACGGTTGCCGTAAAGATGATCGACAGCCAGCGATGCGTTTGCCTGATCCATTTGCTCCAGTCCAATGCTACCTCCTCTTGCACTATGCGTTGAAACCCGGCGCCCCTTACCAGCGCGCCAGCTCCGTGATCTGGACGAGATTGCCGCAGCCATCATTCACCTGCGCGATGGTCGAGCCGGTGACTGCGGTCGGCGCCATGGCGAAGGCACCGCCATTCGCCTTGATGCGCTCATGGTCGGCCTTGATGTCGTCGGTGAACAGCATCAGCGCCGGCTGGCCCTGTTTGAAGATCGCCTGCTGGTAGGCCTTGGCCGCCGGGTTCTCATTCAGCGCCAGCTGCAATTCGGTCCCGTCGGGCTCTTCGGCCGAGACGACCGTCAGCCAGCGGAACGGCCCGTTGCTGAAATCGGCTTTCTTGGTGAAGCCCAGCACATCGGTATAGAAGGCCAGCGCCTTTTCCTGATCGTCGACATAAATGCTGGTCAGTTTGAGTTTCATCGCTTTCTCTCCATGGGTTTTGCTGGCGGAGAACCGCCCTTTAACAGTGCTGTGTGGCTTTCGGCCTGGCCGGAGACCTCAGTCCGTTCGCGCCAGAAGCTCTTCCAGCTTCTCCAGGAATTGCGGCCACCCCACCTTGGCGCCGCCATAGGCCCGTCTCTGGTCGGGCCGGAAACCGGCCTGCTCCATGCGCAGATGGGTTCCCGTTGACGTCGGGGTGAGCGTGAAAGTCACCACGCTCCTGAGATCGAAGGCCGGATCCTGGTGCGCCAGGTTCCAGGTGTAGGACAGCGTCTTGTGCGGCTCGACGGCAAGCACCTCGCAGTCCAGCACGCCGCCCCAGTCAGCGCTGATGTTGAAGCGATGGCCCACGACCGGATTGAAATCGTTCTTCATCAGCCACTCCTCGATCAGATGCGGTTGCGTCAGCGCGCGCCAGAGTTTCTCCGGCGGATGAGAGATTTCCCGCTCGACGACGACAGTGCGGGTCTCCTGGGCACTATCGTTCACTGGTCCATCCTCTTGAGCAAATCCTCGAGGTCGTCGAACCGGCTTTCCCAGAACCCCGCCATATGGCGTGTCCAGTCCATCAGCGGCGCCAGCGCGGCGAGCTGCGCGCTGTAATGCGTCTGGCGGCCTTCATGGCGGTCGCGCACCAGCCCGGCCTGCTTCAGCAAGCCGAGATGCTTAGACACCGCCGGCTGCGAGACGCCGGACTGGATTGTCAGCGCGCCCACGGTCTGCTCTCCCTGGCGGCATAATCGTTCGAAGATGGCGCGCCGCGTTGGGTCGGCAAGCGTCCTGAACAGCGCATCGTGAGCATCGGTCATGTGCAATCAATAACCCGTTGGCTATTGGTTTACGTATAACCGCCGGGATATGTATGTCAAGCCGGAACATGGAGCGACAGGAATATCGGTGAGATGGACGGCAACATAGTTCCTTCGGCGCTGGACGCGATCGCCTTCACCCCTGGACGCGATCGCCTTCACCCGTTGACAGCGGCTTCGTCCCAACCGGACGAACAGACTGTTCATCTTGGCCGAATCAGCTATTATAGGTTAGGGCCTGCCGCAACGCAGTTTGCTCAATCCATGGCCCCTTCCGCTCAGGCGACCGTCGATACCCCGCCCCCCGCCCTTCGGCGGTCGTCAGCTATTTCCTGTTCACGCAGGCGCATTCGCGCGGCGCCGGCTTCCGGTTTCTCAGCGGACGTGGCTCCGCCCGATCTCCCGCGCCACCAGTTCCTGCAATTGCCACAGGTTGCGATCGCGGATGCCGCAGGCGTCGAGGTGGCGGATCGTCTCGAACAGATATTGCGCGCCCGAGCCCCAGTGGCCGACGGCTCTGGCCAGCGTCGCCGCGACCGCGGGCTTGTCGAGCTTGCCGGCATAGCGTGGATTGGCGGGATCGACGACGAAGCCGAGCGCCTGGCCCATCCCGCCTTCGGTGCTGACCCGCAGCCAGCGCGGCACGTTGACGGCGGGCAGGATGGTCATCTCGCGGCGCAGCAGCGCTTCCAGATTGTCGGCTACCGGTTCGGCGATCTCGAACACCATGCCCTGGCACTGGCCGCCACGGTCGAGCGCCATCATCAGGCCGGGCTGATCGAGCGTGCCGCGAAAGCGCTGCACGGTGAAGCAGAACGACCGGTGCCAGCCGCGCGCCACCGCCCGTTCGCCACCCCGCACCTCCCCTGCCGGCTTCCACAGCAGCGAGCCATAGGCGAACAGCTTCAGCGGCCCGGCCGGCGCGCTGGCCAGGATCTCGTCGCGAAACCGCGCATAATCCTGGTCAGTCATATAGACCATGCCCGGCGTCGGCCCGGCATCCTGGACCGCGCGCAAGGTGCGCGCCACCAGCGCCTCGGTCAGCGCCATCGGCGATTTGCGAAGCGCGGATCTGCGCGGTGCGGCGGAAATCGGCTTGTTCATTTTCGTGCCTCGGCCATGGCCGCTATGTTGCTCAGCGGAGACAGATACTCAAGAGGCTGCCCTGGGCGCCGGAGCCGACGCTGCCAATCTCCCCCAAGCGGGGGAGATGTCCGGCAGGACAGAGGGGGGCGCTGTCCCGCCGGCGCCTGAATGAGTTCCGCCCCGCCGCGACATCCGAAGGCAACTTACTGCGCGGGGAACACCGCCCCATTTGGCGCGGGGCCACGGCGCCATGGAACGACATCGCTCCCGGAACGTTTGATCAGGTTGGGAGGAAGTCATGAACGATGCGCCGGCAACCCCCGTCGGCAGGACGCTTTTGCCAGGCGAACTGGTCACCGTGATGTCCCATTTCCATCGCGCCGAGATCGCCCGCATGGCCGGCTGGCGCGACCGCCTGGACCGCACCAGCAATTGGGCGATCACGGTTGTCGCGGCGATGCTGTCGGTGTCGCTGTCGACGGCCAGCGCCCATCACGGCGTGCTGCTGTTCGCCATGCTGCTGGTGCTGCTCTTGTTGTGGATCGAGGCGCGCCGCTACCGCTTCTTCGATGTCTACCGCGCCCGCGTGCGCCAGTTCGAGCGCCATTATTTCGCGCAGATCTTCTCGCCGCAGCCCGATTTTGCTTCCGACTGGCTGCTGATCCTCGGCGAGAGCCTGCGCACGCCGAAATTCCTGGTCTCGCAGCGAGTGGCGCTGGCGCGCCGTTTGCGCCGCAACTACCTGCACATGATGCTGATCCTGCTGCTCGCCTGGATCCTCAAACTGTCGACGCCGAGCCTGATCAACCAGGGCGCGCCGGTCGGCTTTGTCGGCACATTGCGCGAGGCCGTCGGCGCGGCGGCGCTCGGTCCCGTTCCAGGCGCGGCCATCGTCGCCGTGGTTGCCTTCCTCTATGCCGGACTGGTGGCGGCCGCCTTCCTGACGCCGGGCGATGACGGCGAGCTCTCCTTCGGCGACGTCCACGTCTGAGTTCGATATCTGACGCAATAACTCGCGACGGATGGCTGCAACGCAAAGGTCAGCCGCGCGTTATTATGGTCAGTCCGCGGCGGCGTCTTGAAGGGACCCATGATCCACCTAACGGCAACGAGGTCGCACGGCGCCGCGGTCGCCTTTTCGCTGGCCATTCTCCTTCTGGCACCGGCAAGCCACGCGCTGGCCGCCCAGGGCGGTCACGCCTCTGGCATGGGCGGCTCGGCCGAAGGGCTGTTCGTCGCCGAGATCGTGCTCCTGCTTCTGGTCGGCCGTGGCCTTGGCGAGATCTTCCAGCGCTATCGCCAGCCGGCGATCATGGGCCAGCTGATTGGCGGCATCCTGCTCGGGCCGTCGCTGTTCGGCTGGCTCTGGCCCGACGCGCAGCACCTGATCTTTTCCACCGACCCAGCGCAGAAAAGCATGATCGATGCCGTCTCGCAGCTCGGCATCCTGCTGCTCCTGCTGCTGACCGGCATGGAGACGGACCTGCGCCTCGTGCGGCGGGTGGGTGCGGCCTGCTTTTCGATCTCGATCACCGGCGTCGTCGTGCCTTTTGCCTGCGGCTTCGCGCTGGCGCAGGTGCTGCCGGATTCCCTTCTGCCCGAGCCGACCGAGCGCATCGTGGCCGGACTGTTCCTTGGCACGGCGCTGTCGATCTCCTCGGTCAAGATCGTCGCCATGGTGGTGCGCGAGATGAACTTCATGCGCCGCAACCTCGGCCAGATCATCGTCTCCTCGGCGATCATCGAGGACACGTTCGGCTGGCTGATCATCGCCGTCACCTTCGGCATCGCCACCAATGGCAGCCTGCAAGTGGTGCCGCTCATCACGACGGTGGCCGAAGTGGCGCTGTTCATGGTGTTTTCCTTCACCATCGGCCGCCGCGTGGTGTTCACCCTGATCCGCTGGAGCAATGATAGTTTCCGCAGCGAATACGCCGTCATATCGGTCATCCTCATCATCATGGGCGTGATGGCGCTGATCACCAACCTGATCGGCGTGCACACCGTGCTCGGCGCCTTTGTCGCCGGCATACTGGTCGGGGAATCGCCGATCCTGTCCAACCACATAGAGAGCCAGTTGCGCGGCGTCATCACGGCGCTGTTCATGCCGGTGTTCTTCGGCATGGCCGGCCTGTCCGCGGACCTGACCGTGCTTGCCGACCCCACGCTGGCGCTGCTGACGCTGGCGCTGGTGCTGATCGCCAGCATCGGCAAATTCTCGGGCGCCTTCCTCGGCGGCCGGCTGGCCGGCATGTCGCTGAAGGAGTCCACCGCCATCGGCAGCGCTATGAACGCGCGCGGCTCGACCGAGGTCATCGTCGCCTCGATCGGCCTGTCGATGAACATCCTCTCCCACAATCTGTTCACGATGATCGTCACCATGGCCGTCATCACCACGCTGGCCATGCCGCCGATGCTGCGCTGGGCGCTCGGCCGGCTGCCGGTCGGCGATGCGGAAAAGCAGCGCGTCGACCGCGAACTGCTCGACGAGCGCGGCTTCGTCTCCAAGCTGGAGCGGTTGCTACTGCTCGTCGACGACAGCCCGGTCGGCAAGTTCACCGCCTATCTCGGCGGCCTCGTCGGCGGCGGCAGCGGCATGCCGACCACGCTGCTCCACCTGGAGGGCGGGCAACTGCCCGGCCCTGCCCGCGACAAAGGTCCCGAGCGGGCCTCGCAGCAGGTCAAGAAGGGGGCGGCCAGAAGCGCCAGGGCTGTCCGCAAGGCCGAGGATACGCCCGTAGACAAGGTCCACCTCACGGCCCGCACCGAGCTTCAGGCCACCACCGAAACGATCGCCGCCGAAGCCCGCAAGGGCTACGGCCTTCTGCTGGCCGGGCTGGACGACGCGATGACCGACAAAGGCACCTTCAGCGGTACCCTGAAGGATATCACCAGCGGCTTCGACGGCCCGCTCTGCCTGGTGCTGAACGGCGCCAAATCCAGCGGCAAGATGCCGTTGCTGCGCGCCGGCGCGACCATTCTGGTTCCCGTCAACGGCACCGAGGTCGCGCGGCGCGCGGCCGATTTCGCGCTCGCCCTGGCGCGGCCGCACCGGGCCCGCGTGAAAGCCCTCTATGTCTCGCAGGCCCGCAAGGGCAGCCCGCCAAGCTCGGTTTCGCACCGCCGCGAGGAGGCCGTGCTCAAGGATGTCGCCGATCTCGCCGACCGCTATGGCGTTGCCGTCGAAACCGCGATCAGGACGCGCGCCACGCCGGACAGGGCGATCGCCAGGGAGGCGGGCAAGGGCGCCGCCATGGTGGTGATGGGCGTCACGCAGCGGCCAGGCGAAGAGCTGTTCTTCGGCGACACGGCGACCGCGGTGCTGGCCGCCGTCGCTTGTCCCGTCGTGCTTCTGGCCAGCGACCGCGCCAGGCGAGCGGAAGCCGGCGTCGAGGAGGCGGCAGCCGAGACCGGGGCCTGATGCCTTGTCGGCCTAGAGGCCGAAGAACTGCCGCCCGATCGCATAGCCCAGCGCCGCCACGACGAGCGGGAACAGCGCCGGCGCGACCTTGCCGAGGAAGGAGACGCTTGTGTCCCTGGGCGGCACATAGCGTCCATTGCCAAGATTTTTGGTCATTGCGTACCCCACGCCATCGGATAATTAGCAGATGCTTATTGACGCATGGCCGAATTAACGGGTTGCAAAGAAATTCGATCGAATAGCCGACCATTGCGCGGCGCCCACAGCCTGTTTGTCGCTGATCCCGGCGCACGCCGCCCCGGCTACAGACAAGATACAAGCGCTTCGGTTAAAGTTCCGCCGGACGCGTCACCAGGGGGAGAACCGAGATGAGCAAAGCCAGTTCAACGCCGGCCGGGCAGCCGAGCCCCCCCAATCCAAGACAACTCGCCGAGATCGCCAGCTACCACGCCCATATCTACTATGACGGACAGGCCGAGCGGCAGCACGCCGAATGGCTGCGCCAGCGCATTGCGGAACGCTTCCGCGTGCGCCTGGGAAATTGGCACGACGGACCAGTCGGCCCGCATGGGCAGGCCATGTACCAGGTCTCCTTCGCCCCCGGGATTTTCGCTACGCTGGTTCCCTGGCTGATGCTGAACCACCAGGGCCTGAGCATCCTCATCCACCCCAACACCACCAACCCCAAGCGCGACCATCTGGTCGACCCGATCTGGATCGGGCACCCGCTGGAGGTGCATGGGGAAGTTCTGGGCGAGGAGCATGAGGCGGAAGAGGCGCTGGAGGTGAATACCGAGCCGACGCTGGAGGCTTGAGTGCCCGCGATGAGCGGGCTGTTTAGCCCTGTCGCGGGGTTTGATGATCCCATAGGGCATGACAGGATGAAACCCTTGGCCGCCGAAACCTTGCCCTATCTGTCATCCGCGCTGCTCGACCGCCTGTCGATTTCCACGGCCGACATGGTCGACGAGATCGAACGCCAGATCGTCAGCCAGAGGCGCGGCGAGGTCTGGTGCGCGCCGAAAGCGGTGGTGCTGCCGGGCGACGACCGCTACATCATGGCCACGCTCGGCGTTGCGTCCACGCCGCCCGTGCTGGCGACGAAGTCGCTGGTCGTCAATCCGCGCAACGCCGGACGCGGACTGGCCACGCTGAATTCCCTGATCACGCTGCTCGACGCCGAAACCGGCCTGCCGCTGGCCCTGGTCGACGGCAATTGGGTGACGGAGAAGCGCACGGCCGCCTTGAGCGCCGTCGCCGCCAGGCGCATGGCCAGCGGCGACGCGTCATCCCTGGCCTTCATCGGCTGCGGGGTGCAAGCGCGTGGACATTTAGAGACATTCGCCGACCTCTTCCCCTTGCGCGAAATCCGCGCCTTCGGCCGCGGCACGGCCAATCGCGACGCGCTGTGCCAAATGGCGCGCTCGCGAGGGCTGCAAGCCATCCCATGCGATACCGCAAGAGCGGCGATCGAAGGCGCCGACATGGTGGTGACGACGGTGACCCTGGTGCCCAGGCCCGCGCCATTCGTCGACGCGAACTGGCTGAAGCCGGGAAGCTTCACCGTGATGACCGACCAGGCCCTGCCCTGGCTGCCGCAGACGATGCGCCGCTTCGACCGCATCATCGTCGACGACCTGGAGCAGGAAGCGAAAATGCCCAAGCCGATGATCGATCCCACGATGGTCGCCGGCGACCTGACAGGCCTGGTCTGCGGGGATTTTGTGGGGCGAGAGGGCGCAGGCGAGACCACGGCGTTTGTTTTTCGGGGGCTGGCGGTGGGGGATCTGGCGATTGCGGCGCTGGCGTATGGGCGGGCAAAGGTGGCTGGGGTGTTTGGAGCGTAGGGCGGTTGCGGGAGACCGTTTCCGCGTGTGCCTGGCACTTGGCGCGACGAGCCGGTCGGCCCGCACGAGCAGACCATCTCCCAGGTCTCCTTCGCCACCGAAATTTTCGCCTCGCTGGTTCCTGCAGCCGAACCACGGCGGCGTGAGCATCCTGATCCACCGCAACACCACCAACCCTAAGCGCGACCATCTGGAGGCGGACATGAGACGTCGCCAGCTCAACGATGATACGACTATGGTCAAAAGATCAATTATTGAAGGTGGTGAACTGCGGACCGAAAGTCGCGTTGATACATCAGTCGTTGCGCGATATCCTCATGCTCTTTTCTGATGAATGATTCGACTTGTCCATTTCCCCGGTCTAACGCTCGCTACTCGCATCAGCGAAATAGTGGCGGCAGCTGTCCCTGGGGTCTACCTGCGGACGCTTCCCTTGGAATTAAGCTATCTCACGTCGAAAATCAGATCGGCGGCTACGGATGGAAAGGCGGCGCGTAAGATGCTCGGCGAAGACTTGGCTCGTTCGTTTCACAGCATAGTCGCCGATATACGTGACGCGATGTACATGGGGGAAGTGCCCGGCACGCAGGAAATCGAGCTTGCCGACGGCAAAATAGGGTTAAACTATTTGCTAGGACATTTGGCTGTATTGGAAGTAGAGCCAATAGGCTCTGCTCCGAATGACGTGCACAACTGGCGCCAGGTTCATCGCGTCAGACTTCTGCGGATCGTTCAGGATGGGAAGGTGCTGGTATGACTGAATCCAATTGGTCTTCCCCGCCGGGCGATACAATTTTCCGGCTGATGACCAGCAGAGAAATTGATGCCGCTGAACTCGCTGACGCCATGGGCATATCGAGCAAAGATTTCGACGCAGTTATCACCGGTCGTCGTCGACTGACCGAAAGCGACGCGGCCGTTCTTGCTGATAATCTTGGTTCAACCGCGCGCTTTTGGCTTGCCCGCGATAAGGCGTACGTCCTTGACATGGCTCGACTCGATGAGCGAAACTCACAAACCTCAGAAGAGACTTGGCTTGCATCTATGCCTGTTGCCTCCATGCGCAAGTATGGCTGGACGCAGAGAGGCGCTCGGGCCAAGGACAAGCTGATGGGCGAAATTCTCGCCTTCTTCGGCTGCGGGACTCTCCAAGAGTGGGGACAACGATACTCCTCAGGCGTTGGGGCGGTCGCGTTTCGCACGTCTCTATCTCTGGCCTCCGATGGCATGGCCACTCTGGTTTGGCTCAGAGCCGGCGAGTTGACGGTTATTGATCGAGATATACCCAAGTTCGATCGCGCAGCATTTAAGCGCATCCTTCCGGGCCTCAAGAAGCTATCAGCCTACAAGCGTCCTTCCGTCTTTCTTCCACGCCTCGTAGAGGCCTGTCGCACTGTTGGCGTAGCTGTGGCAACCGCGCGGACACCTGACGGGTGTCGAGCGAGCGGTGCATCGTGGTTCAACGCGGACGGCAATCCGGTGATCCTGCTCAGCTTCAGGCATATGTCGGAAGATCACTTCTGGTTCACGTTCTTCCATGAAGCGGGCCATGTCGTCCTCCACGGTAAGAGCCATATCGATGGCGAGGGCACTGTCGCCATGGGCACCGACACCGAACGGCAGGAATCTGAAGCCAACGAATTCGCTCAGGACGTTCTTTTCCCAATGGAGCTTCGGGAGGACCTGCGACACAGTGGAGTCCGACCTAGGTCGATTATTGCGATTGCCCGCCAGGCCGACGTGACGCCTGGTATCATAGTGGGCCAGTTACAGCGGGCAAAGTATTTAGACCACAGTAAGATGAACTTCCTTAAGCGACGGTATCGCTGGAATGACGACGCCCACGTGCCAGACTTGATCGATTAGCCTCTGAAATATACGTAGGTCGTCGGGCTCTTCTGCCAATTGCAAAGGCTGTCCTCAAGCACTTGCTTACCGACATTAAGGTAGGCGTCGAGAGTATCGACTGCATTTTCGATGGTCTTGGTCGGACCATTGGCGTCCTTGTCACCCAAGACGAGCAGTTTGGCGCCAGATAGCGGGCCTGTTGCACCTGTAAAATGCACGCTGTCGGCTTCGATGGGAGCAAGATCAAGCTTGCCGATCATGGTCAGGAAATCAAAACTCCCTAAGCGGCCGAAGCCGTAGACTTCCTTCATTGATCGATAGAGTTCCTTGAACACAGCCGTCGGATTCTGCCCTACGCTTTTATGAACCAATCGGACCCTGGCATTGACACCACCAGAGCCGCTCAGCCATTCGTGAAAGGTCGAGAAGACCAAGGCGATCTTGTCGATCTTTTTGCTCTGATATTGGCGATGATTGGAGAACCGGCCGGATACGGTCTTTGACTTCAAATCTGCTTCATGAGCTGCCAGCATGGCTTCAAACTGGGCGGTATGAGCGCCGTATTGCTTCAGCGTCCACACAGGACCCTGGCCGAATGAACCCATAACGTTGGCCGCCAGTTTCCAGCCGTCTCGTGCATGCTTGCCAAAATGAGTGCCGATAAAAGCAATCCATATCGCTTCATCGCGCGCCCCCTTTCTATCGAGATAGTAGGCTCCCTTCAGCGGATCGAAGAGTGGCGAGTGCGGGTCTATTCGCTCCGGCGACATAATCGGCCGATCACGAAATCCGCGGACATAATGGATGCGTCTCAAGCTTGAAATCATCTGTTCGACAAGCGTCGCCCGCGCTGCGGGCTCAACGATGCCGGGCAGTGGGCCAAATTCCGCTTCGTAAGCAGCAAGCCCAGCCAAAAGTTCGGCTTGGCGGTTCTTATGGTTCCCCTTTGGCATCTAATTCTTTCGTTTCGAATAGGTCCTTGATGGCCGGCTCGGCCACCTTCTTCTTGGCGATGCGGTCGAGCACGTAGAGCCTGAACCCGCCATGGTGCAATCGACCGAGTAGTTCTTCCGCACCTTCGCCATCCCGGTACTTCCCTAGAGCAAAGACGCGCAACAGTAGAATTATGTCCTGCCAGTATTGGTCCATACCAATGGGCGGTTCATAATCCGGATTGCCGGCTCTGATCTCGCCCTCTGCACGCAAAACCTGTCGTATGGCCGGCCACGGATCTCCCAGGGGCATGGGCGGCATGGGCACAATGTCGTGTAGCCCCTCGTTTACGTAGCTAAGGGCGTCGGTTCGTGCCGTCTGTGTGTCGGTATCGTCGTAGAGATGCAGGCTCGCCACCGAATGTTGGTATGTGCCCACCTCAACGCCGAGTTCGCGGGCCGCGATCTCTTGTAGCATGGTGAACGCAAATACATCATGGGGCAAACCCAGGAAGACGTCATTTGACCGCATATGCACATGCAAATGCAATCGCTTCTTCCTAATGACAAAATGGATTGTGCAGGTGCACGGAATATCCTTGCTCCTCTTGCCCTCCGGACCCTTTCGTGCCCCGTCAGCGTTGGCGTAAATTTGGATTATTGCATTCCGGGATCCCGGTTCGGCCTTCAAGGTATCAATCACGCGCTGCCACTCGTCATTGATTTCGGTGTCTGCGTTTCGGCGAGCCTCTCCGAACATGCGTCGACCGTAGGCGCCATTGAGGATCAAGCCGTCGTCGGAGAACTCGTGGTAACCAGGCACGTAATAGTTGATCTGCTCTAGCCCATTGCTGCCCGAAAGGTACCAAAGCAACTCACCAAGCGGGCTGAACACCCTGGCGCGGGCTTCAGATCGCCCAAGGCGTGCACGGGAGTTCGTTAGTTCCAGGAGCGCCCCAAATATCTCTGTACTTTTGCCCTTGCGCGAACTTACACGGTTGTTTCGCTTGCTGCCAGACAATAGGCGGATGAAGGTCCGCCTCATCAAGTCGTCAAGATTGTCGGAGGAGAGATGAAACACGCGAATCCTTAAATAGAACAAGCATGAAAACTGCCGCCAATTCGACTCCTTTGGCAAGGAGTCGTGAAGGATTATTCCACAACGTTAATGATTACGACTCCGGAGCCAAGGCACGGTTCGGCGCAGAATTACGGCGCCAACATCGCTTCAGCCGCTCCACCGCAGTTTGATGTCCTTGGCCTCGACCTCGACCTTGCCTGCGCTCCGCAATATGATTGTGGTGGTGCCGACAGTGCAGAGTCGCCGTCGGAGAACGCCGAGACGGTATACGCGACCTTATTGAAGTCGCGCCTACATTGCTTTATGCGGTGTGTCGCCGCAAGCTCATGGGAGTCCCGCCTTCAAAGAGCTCTGAATGCTCTCTCAAAGCGGACGGGTGCGTTCGATTCGCGCGCGGCACCACAGAGGGGCGCATGTTCGTACTAAACAGAACCCATGCTAGATGGGCTTTCAAAGACCTGCTTGGACAAGCAAACCACTTCCTCATCACTATTCTGGTCGGCCTAAACGGCATCAGGAAAAACAAGATAGCGCTTGATGAGGAATTCCGTACTTCATGGAATCCTAAAGACTCGCTGCGTTCAGCTGAGCGAAGCAGAGTTTTCGCATTAGACCTATCCCTAGTTAGGGCGATAGACGCGCTCGACACGTATTTCATGTTGTCGGTACGCAAGCCTTGTGCGCTACCATCATGCTTTGTCTCTGCGATGGATGGTACGGGGCGCAGTGTCGCAAAACGTTTGAACGTCTTTGACAAGCATCTGCCTCAGCTTCGGGAGAGTCACAAGGCCGCTTTGGAAGTGGCTATCGAGTGGCGCAACCGTCGCGTCCATTCGCTATCCGACGATCGCATCGATAACGCAAAGCGCAAAACGCTCCTTAGTGATGGGACCTATTTCAACGAGAATCATAGTGGACTTGATGTCAAAGAACTATTGTCACACTTTGACTCCGCCTCATCTCCTACATTCAAAGAAGCTGCTAGCATCATCAAACTCTGCCATGAAGCGGTTAGAATATATGATGCTAAGATCCTAGATCAGCTGCATGTGACGCGATATGTTAGTGACGCTGTTCTAATGCTGCTTGAGCAAGGCGGATCGGATTTGGGCAAGCCTATAACACGAGTTTGGGATAGCCCTAAGCGTGAAGCCAAAACTTTGCGACTTCTTCGACTTGCCGGCGTGTCCGAGTCGGAGAGCATCTCGGGCCGAGAAGTACCGAGCGCCTTCATAGAACGCTTCGTGTCATTGCCAACTGGCGAGGTAGAGCAATTTCTTAGAGCGGAGGCAGCCAACCACCATCTTTCGAGCTGAAGACTTCTGGAACTTCGGGCGAAGGATGACCAGGAAGTTGAGCAAGCTTGGCAACAAGTTGGCGTGAGCCGGGTACGGAAATGACGAAGGGTCCCTGAATGACCAAAATCCGGCGCAAAGCTGGCCGTTCAACATACCTCGCGTCCTCGCCTCGCCCCCCTCACCCCCCAGCCAACCTCGGCAGCAAAAAAATCTCCGCCCCCGGCGGCAGCTCCTTACTCCACGTATCCCGGTAAATCGTCCCGTCGATCGCCACCGCAATCCCGCGGTCGATCCATGGCTCCAGGCCGGGATACTGTTCAGCGAGTTTCCTGAACAGCTCCCTTATGTCCTTGGCCTCGACCTCGACCTTGCTGTTGCCTCCGGCGGTCGTGGCCAGCGCGCCCCAGAGCGTGACTTCGACCATCAGAACCTCATCTGGCCCTAGCCTTCCCGTTCCGCCTCGATCGCCGCCAGGATGCGCGGCGGCGACATCGGGATGTGGGTCATGCGCACGCCCGCCGCGTTCGAGACCGCGTTGGCGATCGCCGCCAGCGGCGGCACGATCGAGGTTTCGCCGACGCCGCGCACGCCATAGGGGTGGTTGGGGTTGGGGATTTCCAGGATCATCGTGTCGATCATCGGCAGGTCGGAGCAAACCGGGATGCGGTAGTCGAGGAAGCCGGCGTTCTGCAGCCGGCCGTCCTTGCCGTAAATATACTCCTCGTTGAGCGCCCAGCCGATGCCTTGCGCCGCACCGCCCTGGTACTGGCCCTCGACATAGGTCGGGTGCACCGCCTTGCCGGCATCCTGCACCACCGTGTAGCGGATCACCCTGGTCGCACCCGTCTCGGGGTCGACCTCGACATCGCATATATGGGTGGCGAAGGACACGCCGGCGCCGTCGGCGACGAGCTCGCTATGGCCGGCGATCGGCCCGCCGGTGGTGCCCGATTTGGCCGCGATCTCCTTCAGCGACAGCTTGCCGAGATTGCCGTGCTTCTCGCCCTTGGCGACCGCGTGGCCCTGTTCCCAGACGACGTCGTCGACGGAAATATCCCACATCTGCGCGGCGCGCTCGCGCAGGATCTTGATCGCGTTGCGGGCGGCCGAGATCGTCGCCATCGAGGACGAGAAGGTGCCCCGGCTGCCATCGGTCATGTCGTTGTAGCCGAGGCTCGACGTATCGGCGACGATGGCCTTGACCTGTTCATAGGCGATGCCGAGCTCCTCCGCCGCCACCAGCGACAGCGAGGCGCGGGACCCGCCGACATCCACCGTGCCGACGGCGAGCGACACCGAGCCGTCCATGCCGATGTTCAGGTCGGTGCAGGTCTGGCCGCCGAAATTGAACCAGAAGCCGCAGGCCATGCCGCGCCCCTGATTTGCCTTGAGCGGCGCCTTCATGTGCGCATGGTTCTTCACCGCTTCCAGCGTCGGGCCGATGCCGATCGGGCCGTAGACCGGGCCGTAGGACGAGCGCGTGCCTTCCTGGGCGGCGTTCTTGATGCGAAACTCGACCGGATCCATGCCGAGCTCCTTGGCGAGCTCATCGACGGTGCTCTCCACCGCGAAGGCCGCCATCGGGGCCGACGGCGCGCGATAGGCGGCGGTCTTCGGCCGGTTGACCAGCACTTCGAAGCCCACCGTCTTGACGTTATCGAGCTTGTAGCAGGCGAACGCCGTCATGGCGCCGATCTCGGCCCAGGTGCCGGCATAGGGGCCGCTTGTGTAGCGCAGCGTCGCTTCGGCGGCGGTGATCGTGCCGTCCTTGCGGGCGCCGATCTTGACGTCGATCGAGGTGGCGCTGGTTGGCCCTGAGGCGCGGAACACCTCGTCGCGGGTCATCACCAGCTTCACCGGGCGTCCGGCCTTGCGCGACAGCGCGAGCGCCACCGGCTCGGCCCAGACATGGGTCTTGCCGCCGAAACCGCCGCCGATCTCCGAGGAGGTGACGCGCAGCTTCGAGGCTTCCATGCCAAGCAGCTGCGCGCAGTGCTGGCGGTAGACGAAATGGCCCTGCGTGCACACCCAGAGGTCCGCCGTGCCGTCGGAGCTGACATTGGCCACGCAGGCATGCGGCTCGATATAGCCCTGGTGCGTCTGCTCGGTCTTGAACGAGCGCTCGACGATGAAATCGGCGTGGCCGAAGCCCTGATGGACGTCGCCATGGCCGAACTGCGAGCGCTTGGTGACGTTGGACGGTTTTGCCGGCTTTTCCTCCAGCCCCTCGGTGAAGACCGTGTCGTTGATCAGGGGCGCGTGGTGCTGCATCGCCTCGTCGACGTCGGTGACATGCGGCAGCACCTCGTAGTCGACCACGATCAGCTTCAGCGCTTGCCTGGCCGTGTGGGCATCGATCGCGGCCACGGCGGCCACCGCGTGGCCGTCATAGAGCGCCTTGGTGCGCGCCATGCAATTGTCGAGGATGTCGTACATGGCGGCGTCGCCATCGGTGAGATCGGGCAGGTCGGCGGCGGTGATCACCGCCTTGACGCCGGGAAGCGCTTCCGCTTTCGAGGTGTCGATCTTCCTGATCTTGGCATGCGCGTGCGGGCTGCGCAGCACGCGGCCGACCAGCTGGCCGGCCATGTTGAAGTCGGCGCCGTAGCGGGCGCGGCCGGTCACCTTGTCGACGCCGTCGGGACGGATCGGGCGGGTGCCTACCGACGCGAAATTGCGGTTGGAGTACCGTGGATCGAAATTCATGGTCACGCTCCTACGCTTGTTTCATGACGATTGCGGCCTCCTGGACGGCGCGCACGATCTTGTCATAGCCGGTGCAGCGGCAGAGATTGCCGGCCAGCCCGAAGCGGATTTCCTCCTCGGTCGGGTCGGGGTTTTTGGCGAGCAGGTCCTTGGCCGCGATCAGGAAGCCGGGCGTGCAGATGCCGCATTGCAGGGCCGCGTGCTCCAGGAATTTCTGCTGCAGCGGGTGCAGCGTGTCGCCATGCGCCATGCCCTCGACGGTCTCGATGCGGCGGCCTTCCGCTTCCGCGCCGAGCACCAGGCACGAACACACCAGCCGGTCGTCGACGATGACGCTGCAGGCGCCGCAGTCGCCCGTGCCGCAGCCTTCCTTGGCGCCGGTCAGACCGAGCCGGTCGCGCAGCACCTCGAGCAGCGTCTCGTCGGGCTGGCAAAGATATTCGACGCTGTCGCCGTTGATTGTGGTTGAAACAGCTACACCAGCCATCATTTGCCTCCTGCGCGTGCATAGGTGGTCTGTGCGGCTCGCCTCGCCAGCACGCCCGCAACCTTGCGTCTGAATTCGATTGTGCCTCGCTTGTCGTCGATGGGCCGGCAGGCCCCGGCGCAGACCTTGGCCAGCCGCTCCAGCGCCGCTTCGTCGAGCTTGCGGCCGATCAGGGCCTGCGCCCCTTCTTCCACCAAAAGCACGGTCGGCGCGGCGGCGCCGATCGCCACGCGGGCCGCCGTCACGATGCCGGCTGCGTCCAGCGTCAGGTTCACGCCGGCGCTGACCACGGCGATGTCCATCTCGGTGCGCGGAATGAACCTGAGATACGCATCGGCCGAGCGCGGCGCGCGCTTGTCGAGCAGGATCGCCTCGATGATCTCACCCTTGGCGAGCGATGTCCGGCCCGGCGCGGTCGGCACGGCCTCCACGGCGATGGTGCGCTTGCCCGATGGGCCGACGACCACGGCGCGAGCGCCAGCCGCCACCAGCGCCGGCACGCTGTCGGCCGCCGGCGAGGCGTTGCAGAGATTGCCAACAATGGTGCAGCGTCCCTGCACCTGCTTGGAGCCGATCAACTTCGCCGCTTCGACGACGCCAGGCCAGGCCTTCTTCAAGGCGGCGTTCTCGCCCAGCACGGCGCAGGGCACGGCGGCGCCGATGCTGAAGCCGTCGGCGGTTTCCCTGATGTCGCGCAAGCCGGCGATCGACTTGATGTCGATGATCAGTTCGGGTTCGACAAAGCCGCCCTTCATCCTCACCAGAAGGTCACTGCCCCCGGCAAGGATTGCGGCGGGGCCGGCCGATCCGGCCAGTTGGCCGACGGCATCTTCGATTGAAAGCGGACGTATGTAGCGCATCGTCTCCCCTTGGTATCGCGATTTCAGCGACCGTTATAAACAATCGTCTCATAATGACCATCCGTTTCCCGGGCCGAGGCGATTGGGCCAGGTGCGGCAAAATGCGGTCCACCTGACCTGAAGCCCGTCCAGGGAAGCGTAAGTGCAGGGCCACATTAAGGCTTGACCGGAAGATGCCGCGCGTCAATCCTCTGTCCCGGGGGAGGAGTTTCCATGCGACGTCTCTTGGCTGTGCCTTGCGCCATGCTGCTGGCCGCGCCGGCTGGCGCCGCGACGCTCTATTACGGCTCCAGGGTCGGAATGGAGCTCACCATCGTCAAGAAGTCGGGGCATCGGCTCCACGCACGCCAGCATCCTGGCCAGACACGACAGGCGGAACGCCCGCGTCTACTGCCGCGAATATGGCCACGATTTCACCCAGGAGTGCGTCGACGCGGAAATGAAGGCGCCGCTGCACTTCGAGATCACCGCCAACTGCAAGACCGGCGAGTTCACCACCTTCTATGGCGCCGCCATGCTGTTCCAGGGCCGCAACAAGGGCACGGATGTGACGACCGATTACCGGATCACCGCCGTCGACGAGAACGTGGTGCTGGATGGCTCCGGCGCCTCGGGCTACGACTACACACTCGACCAGTTCAAGGCGCTCTGCCCCAACCGCGTGAAGTAAGTCCGTCGGGAGGCCTGGCCCGCCGAAGCCTGGGAGTTGGACCGTGGCAGGCACGGCCGTTTATCGCTAGCACAGGACTGCAGTGGAGGCGAAAAACCATGACCCTGACCAATCGCGACATTGTCGAACTGACCGAGTGGCGGCGCAAGCTGCACCGCCAGCCGGAAATCTCGAACGAGGAGGAGA
This sequence comes from Mesorhizobium salmacidum (SeqCode), assembly GCF_037179605.1. Lineage (NCBI taxonomy): Bacteria > Pseudomonadati > Pseudomonadota > Alphaproteobacteria > Hyphomicrobiales > Phyllobacteriaceae > Mesorhizobium > Mesorhizobium salmacidum (SeqCode). The sequence continues at coordinate 27,199 of NZ_JAPYKS010000027.1, read as the reverse complement.
AGACGGCGAAAGAGGTCGTCGCCTTTCTCGCCGACACTGGGCCCGACAAGGTGCTGACCGGTCTCGGCGGCCACGGCGTCGCCGCCATCTACGACAGCGGCAAAAACGGACCGACCGTCCTGTTTCGGTCCGAACTCGATGCGCTGCCGATCGAGGAACTGTCCGGCGTGCCGCATGCATCGCAAGTGCCGGGCAAGTCGCATATGTGCGGCCATGACGGACACACCGCGATCCTGGCCTCGCTTGGCCGCCAGTTCGGCCGCGAACGGCCCGCCAGCGGCCGCGTCGTGCTGATGTTCCAGCCGGCGGAGGAAACCGGCAATGGCGCGGCCGGCGTCGTCGCCGATCCCCGCTTCGGCGAGATCGCGCCCGATTTCGCCTTCTCGCTGCACAATCTGCCCGGCGTGCCGTTCGGCGAGGTCAGGCTCAAGCCCGGCGTGGTCAACTGCGCCTCGCGCGGCATGCGCATCGTGCTGGAGGGCAAGACCGCGCATTCCTCCATGCCCGAGACCGGAACCTCGCCCATGCTCGCGATCAGTGAGCTGATGCCGGCTTTGCCCGCGCTCGGCCGCGCGACCTTCGCCGATGACGATTTCTCCATGATCACCGTCACCCATGCGCGGATGGGCGAAGCCGTGTTCGGCATCGCGCCCGCCCACGCCGAGGTCTGGGCGACGCTGCGCACCCGCCGCGACGAGCGCATGGCCGACCTCTGTGCGGCCGCCGAGGCGCTGGTCAAGGAGATCGCCGGCCGCCACGGCCTCTCCGCACGCTCAGACTATCACGAGATCTTCGTCGCCAGCGTCAACGCGCCGGACGCGGTCGAGCATCTGCGGCGCGCCCTCGACGAAGAGAGCGTCGCGCATGGCGAGGAAGCCTTGCCGATGCGTGCCTCGGAGGATTTCGGCCTGTTCGGCCACAGCGCCTCATCGGCGATGTTCTTCCTTGGTGCCGGCGAACACCACCCGGCGCTGCACAATTCCGATTACGACTTTCCCGACGACCTGATCCCGATCGGCTCGAGGATCTTCATGCGCACGGCGCGCAACCTGCTCGGCTGATTTCAGCGCGACCCGGCCAGCACGGCGGCTCCATCCCCGATCAACTGGCCACCTGGACTCTTCGAAACTGGGACATTTCCAACGGGGCGGATTGTGTGGCATCTGTCAGGCCAACGCAAGGAGTTCAAAATGTACACGCCGCCCGCCTTCCGCGACGACGACAAGGACAGCCTGATGGCGACGATCCGCGCCGCGCGGCTGGCCAACCTCGTCACCGCCACGGCGGACGGGCCGCTCGCCACGCCCCTGCCCCTCTTTCTCGACGAAACCGAGGGCGAGCATGGCGTCATCCATGGCCATCTGGCCAGGGCCAACCCGCAGTGGCGTGTTCCTGCGATCGGCGACGGACTTGCCATCTTCATGGGGCCGGATGCCTATGTGACGCCGGCCTGGTACCCGACCAAGCAGGAAACCGGCAAGGTCGTGCCGACCTGGAACTACGCCGCCGTCCACGCCTATGGGCCGGTCGAGTTCTTCGACGATGCGGACAGGCTGCTGGAGGTCGTCACCCGGCTGACGAACCTGCATGAGGGCGCGCGCGCCGCGCCCTGGGCGGTGTCGGACGCGCCGCCCGACTTCATCCAGTCGCAGCTTCGCGGCATTGTCGGCCTGCGCATGCCGGTCATCAGGCTCGAGGGCAAGCGCAAGATGAGCCAGAACCGCAACGCCGCCGACCGCGCCGGCGTGGCCACTGGGCTGGCGACGAGTGAGCGGCCGTCCGACCGCGAGGTCTCGTCCTTGATCCCGTCGTAAAGCACACGACGCCTCGCCTTGATTCGGCGGCCCGCGCCCGCCGCCGTCGGGAGTCGATCCGGCCCGCCACCTGCTGTCGCCTATCGGCGTCCATTGCCACCAGAGCCGGCTTCCCTCGCCAGCACCAGGTCCGCGTCGTCGAGAACGTAGTGGACATAGCGGTAGTCGCGAATGAAGCTGATCCGGCCTTCGCGCCATTCCAGCCACATGAAATGACTTGGCTTCGCGGCGGCCCGGTCTTCGAACACCGCGATCACCTCGCGGCCCTCGACCCATGCCGGCCTGAGCCACAAGCCGTCGCTCTTGGCGTAGATCGTGAAGAACATGCCGACGTCGGCGGCGCCCGCGCGCGGCGGATGCATGGACTGGTGGAGCCGCACATCGTCGGCCAGCAGCGCGCGCAAGCCGTCCCAGTCGCGTCGGTTGAACAGAGTGACGTAGCGCACGGTCGCCGCGGATGCGATGCGCGCATCGGGGAGCGGCCTGGGCTCGGCGTTGATCCGCCGAAGCCGGGCGCGGCCGCGCGCAAGATGCGCCTTCACCGCATCGACCGTGATATCAAGCAAGGCGGCGATGTCGGCCAGTGGCTCGTCGAGCACATCCCTCAGGATGATCACGCTGCGTTGCGGCACCGGAAGCTCCGCGAAGCGCGACACGGCGGTTTGCACGGCTTGCCTGCGCATCAGCATCTCCACCGGGTCGGCCTCGTCGGCAATCTCAAGCGCCGCCTCGATGGGCTCGGCGGCGCGGATCGCGCGGCTGCGCAAAAGGTCCAGCGCGCGGTTGTGGGCGATCCGGAACAGCCAGGGCCTGAGCTGCGGCACCTCGCGCAACTCGTCCAGGGCAACGAAGGCGCGCGCGAACGTATCCTGCACCACATCCTCGCCGTCGATGACCGAGCCCATCAGCCGCGAACAATAGCGGTGCAGCTCCGGCCGCAGCGCTGCGGCAAGGGCAAGCAGCCCCTCCTGCCGGTCGCGCTCCACGGCTGGCTTTCCCTCGCTCAAGGGCCCTCCATGATCGTCACGCCCGCGTCGCCGCTGAGGCCGAAGACGACGCCCTCGGCATATTGCGGGTCTTCCAGCACGCAAACCACCCTGTCGCCGAAAGCCCGGGGCGGCATAGGCGCGCCGAAGCGGGTGATGAATTCTTCCGGCGTGATGCCCATCGAGCCGGCATAGGCGCCGGCCGCCGCGTCGCCGATCCCGGTGCCGAGGATCATCTGCCGCGGCACGATCGCCTGGAAGCGTATGCCGAGGCCCTTCTCCCGCGCCACGCCATTGGCGTATTTGGCCATGAACCACAGCATCCGCTTGGAGCCGCCATAGCCGCCCGACATCTGCGACCCGGTGACGGCGGCACCGCTCGACCCGACCAGCACCCGGCTGCCCGGCTTGAGCGGCAGGTTCAGCGCCGCCTGCAGCCAGTAGAGCCCGGCCTTGACGTCGGTCTCCCAGGCGACGGAGAAATCCGCCCACTTCAACTGGTCCAGCCGCCCCATCCGGGGCGTGGCACCGGCGTTCAGCACCACTATGTCTGGGCGGACCTCGCCAAGAATGCGATAGGCCGCGTCCTCGTCCGTGACATCGGCGGCAATGGTGGCGACCCCAAGCCGCGCACCGACCGCTTGCAATGCCTCGGCGCCCCGCGCGACCACGGTCACGCTTGCACCCTGCTCGACCAGCGCTTCGACCAGGCCGAGGCCAAGCCCCCGGCTGCCGCCGGTGACCACGATTTTCTTATCCCTGAGGCTCATTGACCCTGCTCCAGTGTTTCACTGTAGCTAAGACGTTTGAGGATCGGGGAAAGAGTCAGCGGTGGGCGAGATTTGGCATCTGCCCCGGCCTGCCGGGTCGTGGTGTGTTGGAGAGGTTCGTGGTGGTGAGGTTCGCGATAGACATGCACCCGGCCAATATGGAGCCGGCGGCAGACCGGCAGCTTCGAGGGCATGCCCAGTGGACGGTCCGCCGGACATGTGCTCCATGGGCAGGTGACGAAGCGGTGGGGAAGAAGTGAAGCGCGTTTTTCGATTGTTTGCTGCGGTGGTCATGGCGTCCGCCATGAGCGGTTGCACCAGCATTTCCTACTACGCGCAATCGCTGGAGGGCCATGTCCGGATCATGGCCGCGCGCGAAGACGTCGGAAAACTGATCAAGGCCCCTTCGACACCTGCGGCATTGCGAACCAAATTGACGTCGGCGAGCGCTATAAGGCGGTTTGCGACAGACGAGCTGGCGCTGCCCGAAAACAGCAGCTATCACAGCTATGTCGACATCCACCGGGATGCAGTGACCTGGGCCGTTTTTGCCGCGCCGCAGTTCTCGCTCACGCCAAAAACATGGTGCTTTCCGGTTTTCGGCTGCGTTCCGTACCGGGGTTACTTCGATCGCAAATCCGCAACCGAAAGCGCCGTCGCACTTCATGGACAGGGGTTGGACGTCTATGTCACCGGCATCACCGCGTATTCCACGCTGGGCTGGTCCAGTGACCCGCTGCTCAGCACCATGCTGCGTCAGGACGACACCTATCTCGCGAGCCTCATCTTTCATGAACTGGCGCATCAGCGCCTCTATGTGAACGGCGATTCCGCATTCAATGAGGCTTTCGCGGTTGCCGTCGAAACCACCGGCACAAGAAAATGGCTCCGCGCGGCCGGCGATCGCGCCGGCTTGCGCCGCTACGAAGCCGATCGCAAGCGCAGCGCCGATTTTCTCGGACTGGTGTCGAAAACGCGCGACGAATTGAGGCAGGTCTATGAAAGCTCCCGTACCCCGGATGAGATGGCGGCTGCCAAGGCAGCCACGCTCGACAGGCTGCGGATGCGCTACCGGCAAATGCGCGACAGACGCTGGGCCGGATACCGGGGCTACGACGCCTGGTTCAACGCCCCGATCAACAATGCAAAGCTCGCCGCGACTTCTGTCTACGGCGAACAGGTTCCGGCGTTTCTTCGCCTGTTCGACCTGTGCTCCGGCGATTATCCGAAATTCTACGCTTCCGTTCGAAGGATCGCGAATTTGCCCGAACCTGCCCGTGCCGAAGCGCTTAAGGCTGCGACTACCTGTGATTGACTTGAACAAGCACGGGCTGTTCTTTGGAGTGCCCCGATGTCAGCCCGGGACCGCGAGCGGATGACTCTAAGCCTGGCTCGCCAACAGTGACGTTCCGGCGTCTGCGTCGAGCGCAAAACGCTCGCAGTGCTCGCCGTCGGACTCATCGACGAAGCTCTCGACATGTTTGAAGCCGAGCTTCGCCAGGATTCGCAGCGACGCGACATTGCGCGTCACCGCCTCGGCCGTTAGCTGGTCAAGCGCCAAGGTCTCAAAAGCATAGCGAATGACTTCGCGCGCGGCCTCGCTGCCCAGTCCCTGTCCCCAATGCGCACGCGCCAGCACAAATCCCAATGCGGCTGCCTTGGCGTCGGTTGCGAAAGACAGGGTTATCGTCCCGATCGCCTCCGATGCCCGGTCTATGGACCACTGGATCGCCTTGCCGTCAGCCAAGCGCTGACGCGAGCGGGCTAACCATCGCTCGCCCGCGCTCATGTCGTCGGGAACGGGATCGCCGGCAAGGGAGGCGGATTCGACATCGGTGGCGCGCGCAAACCATGCCGGGATATCCCGTTGGCGCGGCGCCCGCAGCACGAGCCTTGGAGTGATGAGCCTGGGGACTGCTTTCATCGGAGGCATTTTCGACCTGGGGTAGCGCCAAGGCAACGGCGCTAGTAGGGCCGCTGCGGCTGTAGCTAAGCAACGCTGGCCCAATCGGCTCTTTATCATTACTTCACCATAGCGACAGCGGTGACGGAACCTTCCTGATCGCGACGGACTTCTGGAGGCATTCTGAGCTCGATGGAAGAGGTCCCAGCATGAGAGTCACCGCAGCAGGCATCGACCGCATTAAAATCGGCAATGCGGACGCGAGCGGCCAAGGCGCGCATTTCGTCGTCTGGCTTTATCTTCAGGTCGACGAAGGGGGTACACAGACCGGTCAGGAACTGGTGGTGTCGGTGCCGTACGACGCGCAGATGACGTTCGACGATCTCGCGACTCAGGCTTTCGAGAAGGCACACGCCATGCTTCGAGCCTGCTGCGAGATAGATGAGGCGATGTGGTGGAAGCAGTTCAACCGCAGCCTGGCGCCGCTGCCCGAATGGACGCCCGGCGCCCAGTAGTTAGCGAACCCCGAACCACGAATGGATACTGGCTGGCGAGCGGGCGATAGTCCGGCACCAAGATCCGTGTCAGGTCGAAGACCGACAGTATTCGCGGCCGCACGCCATCCCGAGCCAGACCGGCGCGCTGGAGGCGGCGCGGGAAGCCCGCCGGCTGGGCATGTATACGGCCATGGGCGCGCCCAACGCGCTGCGTGGAGAATCCTATTCGGGCAATCTTTCCGCCCGCCAGGCCTATGAGGCCGGGCTGCTCGACATGCTGGCCAGCGACTATCACCCGGCCTCGATCCTGCCGGCCGTGCTCGGCCTGGCGGAACTGCGCGACAGTGGCCTGGCGAAGGCTGCGGCGCTGGCAAGCGCCAATCCGGCCGCGGCGCTCGGGCTCACCGATCGAGGCGCCATCGAAGCCGGGCTTCTGGCCGATCTCGTCGTCGCCGACCGCCAGCCGGTGCCACGTGTGCGCGCAACCTTCCGCGCCGCCGCATGATCTACGGCGACGGTACGCTGAGCCGCTCGCCGTCTCCCGCTAACGGCAAACGGCTCTAACCCTTTGTTTTTACAACTGCCGGGAAAGGCGACGCGCCTTTCCCGGAATTGCTCTAGACTAGGTGCCTGCCATCCAGAACGCCAGCATGCGCTTGGTCTCGCCGGTGGTCCGGCGCTTTTGCCAGCCCGGGTCACGCGACAGATATTGGAAGGGATCCTTCCTCTCCTTGGCCGCCTCCGCGAGATAGGCACGCCAGCGATAGTGGCTGTAGGTCTGCATGGCGTTGATGGCGTAGTGCATGGCGATCTTCTTGTGGCCCCGAATGACGATGAAGTTCTCGTCGTTTGCGGCACTCGCCGAGTGCGAAAAATTATGTGAGCCCGTGACGATGATGGGATCGTCGCTGAATGGATCGATCACCAGCACTTTTGAATGCGTGATGGCGTGACCTATGGCCGATTCGAAGTCGGCAGCCGTACCTTCCACGGCCCATTGCCCGACCGGTTTCTCAACCCCGGTGTCCTGCGCCGCATCGAGGAAAAAATCCTCGGGCTTCGCCTTCAGCAGCTTGAACTCCTCGAGACCCTTGCCGGTGAATCGGGTCGCGACGCCGCGCACATAGAGCTTCTTCTCCTTTTGAAGTCTGAGCAATGTTCGCACCGGCTCGTTGCCCGGCTGAAACATCACGAAAAAGACCCCATGCTGCGCACCTTCCACCAGTTTGACGAGTTCCTTGATGTCGATTTCATCGCTCAAGCTCGAGAACCAGCTGTCGATGGTGCCGGCACCGAAAGCGATGCCTTGCTCGGGCGAATTGTTGGATCGCAGCAGGTCGTCGGAAACCGCGCTCTTTGCGTCGACCAGCAGGTTGAACTGCGCTTCATACCGCTCTGCCAGCACCGGATGCTCGAGCATGATGCCATTGTTGAGCTGCGTGCAGAGACCGGTCGGTGTCCAGTTCGTGCTCCCGGTCCACACCTTGGCCGGCTCGAACTTGTCGTTCGCAGCGCGACCGATGACCAGGAACTTGTTGTGGGCCAGTGCTTTCGGTGCGAGGAAGCGGTCGTGCACGACAACATCCGCGCCGCGCAGACGCGCCCGCGCATCGGCGTTTTCATCCTCGCCCTCGGCATCGACGCTTCCATTCACCAGGACGATCTTCGCCCGTTTGCCGATGGCGCGGAGCCCGTCGATGAGTTCCTCGTCGCTGAGCTCATAGAGCGCGGCATGCAGCTCCAGCTCGTCATCGGCCGCGACCTCGGCCATCATCTTCAGCATCGTTTCGCGCAAAGTGCCGCCCAGAAAGGCCCTCGCCTCACGGTCGACATTCTTGCTGACGATGACGGCGGTTTCCTTCAACTCCTTGAGCGTGATCCCCTTGCGCTTCATGTAACGCGCCATGAACTGCGACAGCACATAACCCCGGTTGAAGTGGACACTGGCACCGTCGCCGCAATCGGCGGAAAGTGTCAGCATTTCGGACCATTCGCTCGCCGGCCCGTCTTCCAGCGCGCCGGCGGCACCCTTGACCCTCGCGACGATACGATAGGCAATGACGTCGCCAAGGTCGGCGGCGTGGTCCGTCCAGTCATAGCGTTGGAATGGCCAGATCCGCGAGGAACGCGAGGCGATCCGGTTGCCGTCCTTGTCGACCTCCGTATCGTCCTCGAACCCGACGCGGTTCGACAGATAGTTGGGGGCGGAGGCGCCGCGGCGGCACTGGATGGCAAATCCCAGACATCCCTCAATGTCCTCCTGATGCGACCAGACGAGATGCACATCGTCGGCATTTGCAAACACTTTCAAGATGATATCGGCCACATAAGCCTCCCTCGCCGCTGTCAGGGCTTCTTGTCCCTCCGCTGCGCACGATGGATCGCATGGGAAGCGTCGAGACGACCGCGATTGAATCCTCCCGCCCGATCCGAAGCGCGGACGACATTGCGTTTTGAATGTCGATTGGGTTCGGAGCTAAAGATCGAGCTCCACCATCATTCCACGCTCCTCTGCCATTTCCAGCAGCAGATCCTGCAGGTTTTCAATGGTCTGGGCCTTGCGGGCTGTCGCCGGCAGTTCCTCGATACTCTCCTTCATCGAAATCACGGCGACCCCGGTTTTCTCCGAGAGCAGCCGTGCGATAGCTGCGCGGATAAGCGCATTCTGATCGGGCATGATTCCCCCTTCATGCTATGACAACGGCACCATTTTCTTTCATGCTGTATGCCTTGTCGCAACTTATGCGAGCATTCATTCACGCTTGCAAGTCGTCTCGTTGATATTCGTATGGTCGACAGCCGCTCAACAGCGAGAGCGACGGCACCCCGCTGTCGTCGGGTTCCATGGCGGCGAGCAGGGCCAGCGGCACTTCGTGCCGACAGAGCCCGATCAAAGCCCTGCCTTCCACCGCAACCGGCAATTCGGTGTATCTGTCGAAAATGGAAAACGTGCCTGTCGGCTCGTACAGGATCTCGAAACGCTCCAAATCGCAAACCTCACTTCCCCCGGAAGCCGTGTAACGCACGCGCCCATCAGAGGTTGCATAAAAAATCGATTTTTCCCGAGGGCCGCCGCTGATGGCCGAAATCATCGAGAAGATGAAGGAGGCAGGCGGCAACTGAGGCCGACGCCGTCCCTCCTCATCGGGGGTGGGAGCCCTGAACCGCCTCAGGCCGGCGACGCATCAGCAGATAGAACGCGGCGATGTGCGTGATCATCAGAAGCGGCACATAGAGGATCGGGATCGCGTAGGCCGCCCCCAGTTCCCCTGCCAGATCGGGAAGGCCGAGTTGGACCCCTTGATAATAGTCGACGACGAGGTCGACGGCTCCCACGAGATTGAAGGCGATGACAAGCGGCCAGAATAGCTGATGTCTGCGTGCCGTGAGAAGCGCCAGCATGGCCAGCAGGCCGGTGGCGAAGTCACCATAGGCCGCAAGGATGGCGAAACCAGCCGGCAGATTGGGCCCGACGACACCTGGAAGCATGAAGACAAGTCCGAAGAAGCGGAAGCTGTGCAGCGTGGCGATGGCGCGTTGCGCCTCGAGGCGGTCCATCGCTTTGAGCCTGGGCCAGGCATAGGCGCCGAAGCACAGCAACCATGGCACGTAGCCCAGAGCGAGATGGATGTCGAAGATCATGGCCGGCGACATTCCTGCCTCCTTCAAGCCTTGCCCGGAATGGCTTCGAAGACGGCGGTCAGAATGCCCAGCCGGCCTTCCCCGAGATTGCGTCCGAGGTTGGCGGCAACTCCCGCGAAGTCCGGCCCCATGACGAGGCCGAGATTGAGCAAAGGGGGCGGTCCGGACGCCCGCAATTGCGAAAACCACGCCTTGGCTGCCTCGGTGTCGTCTTGCCATACCAGCGTTTCAAAGCCTGCCTGCTCGATCCGCGCTAGCGTTTCAGCCGCGGTGAGCAAGAAACTCTCCGCCGGGCTTCGTGCCCAGGGAACGGGATAATGCGGATCGCCGCCGTTCAACACGACGTCGTAGGTGGCAAACCTGCCGCCCGGCTTAAGCACCCGCCTGATCTCGTCATAGAGCCGTCCGCGCTCGGTGATGTTCATCGCCACGTGCTGCAGCAATACGACATCGAAATGGCTGTCGTCGAAGGGAAGCGCCAGTGCGCTGGCGCCCTCGAACGTCACCTGTTCGCCCAGCCCCATTCGTTCGGTCAGATAGTGCGCGGCCTCGACGAACGGCTCGCTGAGGTCTACGCCTGTCACCCGGCAGCCATGGGTCGCCGCCAGGAAACGGGCCGGCCCACCGAGCCCCGATCCGACATCGAGGACGATCGTTTCCGGGCCAATTCCGGCCAACCCGGCAAGCTCGGCGGTCGCCGCCAGCCCGCGGGTGTGGAATTGGTCGAGCCCCGCCAACTGCTCCGGCATGAGCCGTTGGCCCTCTGGTCCCAAAGCGGCCAGCGCCGTCTTGAGACGCTCGGTCAGGCCGCTCGCGCGGTAGTGAGCGCGCACTGCGTCGAGATTATCCGTCATTGCGGTTTCCTCTGGATTTCCGTCGTTGCCGCAGAGATAGAGGCGCTTTCGAACCGCGACTATCCGCGATAATATCGATGCGCCATGAAGCAGAACTTCACAGTCAGGCAGGGAGCGCTCGACGGCGTCGAGGCCTTCCTGAGCGTGGCCCGGCATCGTAATTTCCGCAAGGCGGCGGCCGAGCTCAAGGTAACGCCGTCGGCGATGAGCCAGGCGATCCGCACGCTCGAGGCCCGCATCGGCGCCGCGCTCTTCATCCGCACGACGCGCAGCGTCGGCCTGACCGAAGCCGGGGAGCGCTTTCTGTCACGTGCCGGACCTGCATTCGAGGAACTGGTCGCCGCGAGCGAGGTGGCGCGCGACCTCGGCCAGCGGCCGACCGGGCTGCTGCGCCTCTCGGTACCGCCGTCGGTGGTGCCGATCCTGCTGGAGCCGCTCATCGCATCCTTCTGCCAGGCCTATCCGGAAATCGAGCTGGAGATCGTCGCCAGTGGAGAACTCGTCGATCTTGCCGCCGAGGGCTTCGACGCCGGCATCCGGCCCGGCGAATTTGTCGCCGCCGACATGATCGCGGTGCGCTTGACGCCGCCGCTGCCATTCGTGGTCGTCGGCAGCCCTGATTATCTGCGCCAGCGGAACGTGCCGCAACGCATCGAGGATCTGCGCAGCCATGCCTGCCTGCGCATGCGCCGGTCAAACGGATCGATCGCGCCCTGGCCCTTTGTCGACGGCAACAAGTCGGTCGAGGCCATCGTCTCCGGGCCGCTGATCGCGCATGATTATCCGACGCTTCTGGGCGCGGCGATGCAAGGGGCCGGCCTTGCTCAGGTGCCCCAGCCGCTCGCCAGCGTGCCGGTCGCTGACGGCCGGTTGCAGGAGGTGCTGAGATCCTTTGCCGTGACCTTGCCTGGGCTTTTCCTGTACTATCCGGGAAAGCGCCAGGTCTTGCCCAAGCTGCGCGCGTTCATCGACCATGTCAGGCACCGAGGCGACGCCGAGGCACGCGCCTGAGCCCACCTGGCCCGCAACGATTTGCGATTGGCGCTTGCCGAAGCCGGCGGCCTCGCCCATCCATGGCGTACAGACACATGGCGAACAAACAACCGCCCGGGACCAATGATGACCGACGCCAGCCTTCACCTCGTCGAAGCAACGATCGACCAACTGCGGCGCGCGCTCGATGACGGCCTCGTCACCAGCATCGAGCTGGTCGCGGCCTATCTCAGGCGCATCGCGTATTTCGACCGGCACGGCATCGCGCTGAACGCAGTGCCGGTGATCAACCCTGCCATGTTCGAGGAAGCCGCCGCTTCCGACGAGCGGCGCCGGCAAGGAAAGACGCTCGGGCCGCTCGACGGCATCCCCTACACCGCCAAGGACAGCTACAAGGTCAAGGGCCTGACGGTCGCCGCCGGCTCGCCGGCCTTCGAGCATCTCGTCGCCAACGACGACGCCTTCACCATCGCCCGGCTGCGTGCCGGCGGCGCGGTGCTGATCGGCCTCACCAACATGCCGCCGATGGCCAATGGCGGCATGCAGCGCGGCGTCTATGGCCGCGCCGAAAGCCCCTACAATGCCGATTACCTGACCGCCGCCTTCGCGTCGGGCTCCTCCAATGGCTCGGGCACGGCGACGGCGGCCAGCTTCTGCGCCTTCGGGCTCGGCGAGGAGACCTGGTCGTCCGGCCGCGCGCCGGCAACCAACAATGCGCTCGTCGCCTACACGCCCTCGCGCGGTGTCATCTCGGTGCGCGGCAACTGGCCCTTGGTGCCGACCATGGACGTGGTGGTGCCGCACACGCGCAGCGTACCCGACATGCTGGAACTGCTCGATGTCATCGTCGCCGACGATCCGGAAACGCGAGGCGATTTCTGGCGCGCGCAGCCCTGGGTCGCGCTGCCCAAGAGTTCCGAGCTACGCCCGCCCCGCTATACGAATCTAGCGCTTGCCGGATCGCTGAAAGGCATGCGGCTCGGCGTGCCCAGAATGTATATCGGCCGCGACGGCGAGGCCGACCGGCCGATCGAAACCCGCGCCTCGGTGCTCGCCCTATGGGAGCAAGCGGCTGCGGATTTGCGGCGGCTCGCCGCCGAGGTGGTCGAGGTCGATTTTCCCGTCGTCTCCAACTATGAGCGCGACCGCCCCGGCGCGCGAACCATGGTCGAGCGCGGACTGGTGCCGCGGGATTTCGCCGAGCGCGAACTCTGGGACCTCAGCATCTGGGGCTGGGACGATTTCCTGCGCGCCAATGCCGACCCCGCTTTACCCGATCTCGCCGCGGTCGACGGCCCCAGGATTTTCCCGCAGCCGCCCGGCACGCTGCCAGACCGTTATGACGGCGGCTTCGACTTGGCGCAGTATGTCGAGCGCGCGAGATCGGGCGTCACGCCGTTGGCCGACATTCCCACGCTGGAGGACGGCATCAAGGGGCTGGAGATGACAAGGCGCATCGATTTCGAGGACTGGCTCGACGCCAACCGCCTCGACGCCGTGGTGCTGCCGGCCGCCGCCGATGTCGGCCCGGCCGAGGCCGACGTCAACGAAGCGTCCGCCGATCTTGCCTGGCGCAACGGCACCTGGGTCGCCAACGGCAATCTGGTCTGGCGCCATTTCGGCATCCCGACCGTCACCGTGCCGATGGGCACCATGGCCGACACCGGCATGCCGGTCGGCCTGACCTTCGCCGGCAAGGCCTATGACGACGAAAGGCTGCTGCGCATGGCCGGCGATTTCGAACAATCGACCCAGCGCCGCACCCGCCCGCCGCGCACGCCCGAGCTGGCCGAGGACCTGTTTTCAGGCCGACCCGTCCGGGCCGGCAACGGCAAGGCGCCTGCGCTCACCATCAAGCTTGCGGCCGAGACGATCAATTCTGGCGATCAGGATGAGATCACCGTCACGATTGACCTGCCTGTCGACGAACGCGAAACCGGGGACGCCGTCATCAACGTCCATGTCAACGGAGAGCCCGTCGCGATGCAACGCAGCGGTGCGCGCTTCACCGGGCATACGCTCGTCCCGACCGCCGAGCACCAGCGGCTCCACAGTGTCTGGCGCGGCTCCTACGGCTCGATCGTGAGCGCTGTGGTGCGGCTGCCGGATGGGAGCACCGCCGGCGCCTATGCGGTTACCGGCGGAATCGGGTGATGATGCGCTGTACGGGCCGCCTGCGCAACCGGCCAGACCACAGGACCCAGCCATGATCAAAGTCAAGCAACTCGCCCATGTCTGCATCTTCGCCAACGACCTCGAGGAGACGCGGCGCTTCTATCGCGATGTCCTGGGCATGAAAATCCAGTTCAACTTCCTGCGCGACGGAGCGGTTTCCGGGTTCTACCTCAATTGTGGCGGCCGCAGCCATGTCGAGGTTTTCCAGAAGGATGGGGCGTGTTTCAGCGAGACGGACCAGATCAACCATTTCTGCCTGGAGGTCGAGAACATCGATGCAGCGATCGCCCACATCACGTCCATGGACGTCGACGTCACCGCCAAGAAACTCGCCTGCGATGACACCTACCAGGCCTGGCTGCGCGACCCCAACGGCGTGAAGATCGAACTGTTCGAATACACCGGCAAAAGCGCGCAATTTACCGGCGGCGATCGGGTCGCCGACTGGTAGAGCCTGATCAAGATTTAACGCTTTGCGGCATAGGCAAGGTACGAGCGGATCGTTTCCAGCTTGTCTTGCGACAAGCCGGAGATGAGAGCTTCGTCCATATGCCCTGCGAGAATGAGACGGGTAAACACGTCCAGAAGCTGGGAGTAACGGTAGTCGAACATCCAGTCGATCTCCCGTCGCTGTTCCCGCAAAAAATCCTCGACCTCCCACATCTCGGAAGGTTGCGTAGCTGCACTGGCCTTGCTCTTGAACTCGGCCATCGTCTTTGCCAGCGCCACCTCCAACGCCGCATCGAACGCCCGGCGCGCGATCTTCTTTTCGGACGCTGACCAGCTATCCCGGGTGTCCATCACCGTCTCCGCGCATCTCCTCCGACCCTAAGCCCAGGATTTCATGAAACCGCGCTTACGGCTAGCGCGCGGCCCACAGCAAACCGCGCTCGGCAATCAGCGCCATTTCCGGCACCGCGAACTCGTCCGCCGTGTGGCCAAGCGAACTGTAAAAGACCTTGCCGGCGCCATAGCGGCGCTTCCAGACGACCGGCATGACGACACCGCCAATCCCGGGGAAATGCGCGTCGGTGAAGGTGGTCGTCGCCAGCACCTCGTTGGCCGGGTCGACATGCATGTAATATTGCTCCGACCGGTAGGCGAAGCCACTGACGCCGCTGGTGATCGGGTCGTCCGGCCGGGCGATGAAGACACGATAGTCGATGATGTCGCCGGGATGCGCGACCCATTGGCCGCCGGTCATGAACTGGTAGTCCGGCTCATTTCTAAAGCTGTCGCCCATCGTGCCGTGAAAACCGCCGAGCCCGCTCCCTTGGCGAACCGCCTGCGTCAGGTTCTTCAGTTCCGCTTTTTCGATCGTCGACATGGTGATGACAGGCACGATGAGATCGAATGAAGCGAGGTCCGGATCGGCGAACATCGCCGTGCCGTGGCCGAGCGTGACCGCGAACCCGTTACGCTCGAGCATATCGCGCACGACGTTGGCGCTGCGCTCCGGTGTGTGGCCTTCCCAGCCGCCCCAGGCAATCAGGGCTTTCTTCGACATGCGGCAACCTCCCTCGATCCATTAGACCGACGACCGCTCGCCGCATGGGTCAGCGCCAGCCGAGCGCCGGCGCGACATGGGTGAGGATCGCCTCGATGACATGGGCGTTGTAGTCGACGCCGAGCTGGTTGGGAACCGTGAGCAGCAGCGTATCGGCCTCGGCGATCGCCTCGTCCTGCGCAAGCTCCTTGATCAGCACGTCCGGCTCCGCGGCGTAGCTGCGGCCGAAGATTGCCCGCGTATTCTCCTCGATGAAGCCGATCTGGTCGCGGCTCTCATTACCGCGGCCGAAATAGGCGCGGTCGCGATCGTCGACCAGCGCGAAGATGCTGCGGCTGACCGAGACGCGCGGTTCGCGTTCATGTCCGGCCGCCTTCCACGCCTCGCGATAGATGCGGATCTGCTCGGCCTGTTGGACATGGAACGGCTTGCCGCTCTCGTCGAATTTCAACGTCGAGCTCTGCAAATTCATGCCGAGCTTCGCCGCCCATTGCGAGGTTGCGTTGGTGGCCGCGCCCCACCAGATGCGCTCGCGCAAGCCCTCCGAATGCGGCTCGAGCCTGAGCAGGCCGGGCGGATTGGGAAACATCGGCCTTGGATTAGGTTGGGCGAAGCCTTCGCCACGCAGCGTATCGAGAAAAACCTCGGCGTGGTGGCGGGCCATGTCGGCGTCGCTTTTGCCTTCCTGCGGCACGTAGCCGAAGTAACGCCAGCCATCGATCACCTGCTCGGGCGAGCCGCGGCTGATGCCGAGCTGCAGGCGTCCGCCGGCGATGATGTCGGCGGCACCCGCATCCTCGGCCATGTAAAGCGGATTTTCGTAGCGCATATCGATGACCGCCGTACCGATCTCGATGCGGCTGGTCTTGGCGCCGACGGCCGCCAGCAGCGGGAATGGCGATGCGAGCTGGCGGGCGAAGTGATGCACGCGGAAATAGGCGCCGTCCGCGCCGAGCTGCTCGGCCGCGACCGCGAGATCGATGGATTGCAGCAGCGCGTCCGAAGCTGAACGCACCTGCGATTGCGACGAGGGCGTCCAGTGCCCGAATGACAGGAAACCGATTTTCTTCATCGCCGTGAAGTATATGCGAGCGGCACGTGCTTCAATGGCAAAAGAGCGGGGTTACACACCGTCGCCCTCTCGGTGCCAAAAGTTCGCAATACCAAGCACCAACGCTGTGGAGGATGGGATGCTCAGGGGAATCCGCATCGTCGAGATCGAGGCGCTGGGGCCGGCGCCTTTCGCCGGCATGCTGCTCGCCGATCACGGCGCCGACGTCATCGTCGTCCACCGCAAGCACCCAGCTGTACCTGGTCAGCCTGAGCGCTCGCTGCTCGATCGCGGCAAGCGCTCCATCGCGCTCGACCTGAAGAATGATGACGACGCGGCCGTGCTGATGCGCCTCATCGCCACCGCCGACGGGCTGATCGAGGGGTTCCGGCCCGGCGTGATGGAGCGTCTCGGGCTCGGCCCGGAGGCCTGCCTCGCGGCCAACCCGCGCCTGGTCTACGGCCGCATGACCGGCTGGGGCCAGGACGGACCGCTGGCCTCCACCGCAGGGCATGACATGAACTATATCGGCCTGTCGGGCGCGCTCTGGTACGCCTCCTTGCCGGGAGAACCGCCCATGGCGCCGCCGACGCTGGTCGGCGACATAGGCGGCGGCGGGCTCTACCTGGTGATCGGCATGCTGGCCGGCATCATGAATGCCCGCGCCGGCGGCAAAGGCACCATCGTCGATGCCGCGATCGTCGACGGCTCGGCCCACATGATGAACCTGCTGATGTCGCTCGGCCAGTCCGGCGCGCTCGCAGCCGAGCGCGGTCAAAGCCTGCTCGATGGACCGCATTGGTGCCGCGTCTACCGGACATCGGATGACGGCTTCATCAGCGTCCAGTGCATCGAGCCGAAATTCTACGCGCTCTTCCTCGCCAGGCTTGGCCTCGCCGCCGATTCGCAATTCGCCAACCAGTTCGATCGCGATCTCTGGCCGGCGCTCGGCGACCGGCTTGCAGCGATTTTTGCCACGAGACCTCGCGATGAATGGGCCAAACTGTTCGAAGGGTCCGACGCCTGCGTCGGTCCAGTCCTCAGCCCCCATGAAGCCGCCCGGCATCCGCACATGGCGGCCCGTGGCACATGGCAGACGGTGGACGGCGCGCTTCAGACTGCGGCCGCGCCGCGCTTTTCCGCAGGCGCGCCGTGGACACCGACCAAGAGCCCGGCGCGCGGCGAGCACGATGCCGAAATCCGTGCGGGCCTGGCGGAACCGTGATGGCGCCGTGCCAGGCTATGCCTGTGTTCGCCGGTCGCCTACGGTCTCACCGGGCGAAGATAATTGGCAGATAGGACGAGGTCCGTGGCGGTTCGACCGATCATAAAGTTCCCCAATCCCCTCCTCCGTGCCGTCGCAGAGCCTGTAGAGCTGTTCGACAGGGACCTGCACGGTTTGGCCGGCGATCTCATCGACACCATGCACGCGGCTCCCGGGATCGGCATCACCGGCCCGCATATCGGCCTCTTGAAACGCCTGGTCGTGATCCAGCTTCCTTCCGCCGCAAAGCCGGGAATCTATGTAAATCCATCTGTCATCCAGGCCTCCACCGAGATGATCCGTCACGCGGAAGGCAGCGTTTCGATGCCCGGCGTCACCGAGGACATCGAGCGGCACGCCCGCATACGCGTCGGCTATCAGGATCTGGATGGCAATGAGCGGTTCGAGGATGCCGAGGGCCTGCTGGCGGTTTGCCACCAGCATGAGATCGATCAGCTCGACGGGCTGTTCTGGACGCACAGGCTGACGCGCCTCAAGCGCGACCGGCTGATCAAGCGCTACGGCAAGCTGATGCGAGCCTCGTAGGCGCCGTACCCGCACGAGAAGCGGCACCGGCGGATCGTGTCACGTTCCCGCCGTGCTGGCCTGATGGCCGGCAGCCGACTATTTCCCGCAGTGGTGATCGTTGATCTTGTTTATCGCAAACCCGTCCGGACCAGTCCGGTGGTAGGAGCAGGCCCCCGCAGCCGTCGTGAACAACTGCTGGTCGTAATAGCGCGGGCCGCCGAACAGGAAATCGATGAGATCGTCGTTCGCGGGAACGTAGCGTTCCTGTTCGCCCCGTTGGTAATGACGGTGCTTGGCCCCCGCGAATGCCGACGGAGACATGCCGAAGCCCATTGCGAGGGCAAGAGCGCAGATCGCTAACCGTTTGGTCGTCATCGCAAGCACCCTTCTGTTTGGATTCCATCTTATATTCAAATCCTCAGATGACGAGAAGTTCCTGGACCAGGGCGTTGCCAGCGATTTGCGGCCGGACGCAATGCCGCCCGGCCTCACCTGAATGTCGGGAGACCTAGTCGGTCTGGATCCAGACCGATTTGGTCTCCAGATACTCGTGCAGATGCTCGACGCCGCCTTCGCGACCATAGCCGGACATCTTCATGCCACCGAACGGCACCGCCGGGTCGATGGCATGGTACATGTTGACCCAGACCGAGCCGGCCTTGATGCGGCGCGCCAGCTTGTGGGCGGTGCCGAGATGGCTTGTGAAGATGCCGGCGGCCAGACCGTAAGGCGTTGCGTTGGCGCGGGTGACGGCCTCGTCGAGCGTATCGAACGGCATCGCCGAAATGACCGGCCCAAAAATCTCTTCGCGCGCGATGGTCATGGTGTCCGACACCGCGCCGAACACGGTCGGCGCGATGAAGTTGCCGCCATCATAGAGTTCGCCTGTCAGCCGCGAGCCGCCGGCGACCAGTTCGGCGCCTTCGTCGCTGCCGGCCTTGATGTAGCCGTCCACCTTGCCGGCTTGCCTGGCATTGATGAGAGGTCCGATTTCGGTTTCCGCCTCGATGCCGTGGCCGACGCGCAGCCTGCCGGCGAACTCGGCCAGCCGGCGCACGAATTCGTCATGGATTTCGCGCGCCACGAACAGGCGCGAGCCGGCAATGCAGATCTGGCCCGAATGCACGAACACCGCCATCGCCGCGATCGGAACGGCCTTGTCGATATCGGCGTCGCGGCAGACGATGATCGGTGACTTGCCGCCCAGCTCCAGCGAAACCCGCTTGAGATTGGTCACCCCAGCCCGCGCGATCGCTTGGCCTGTCAGCGTCGAGCCGGTGAAGACGATCTTGTTGACGTCGGGGTGTTCGGCGAGCCGCGCACCCGCTTCGGCGCCGGTTCCGGTGACGATGTTGACGACGCCGTCGGGTACGCCCGCTTCCTGCATCAGCCGGGCGATCAGCAGCGGCGTCAGCGATGCATCCTCCGAAGGTTTCAGCACGACAGTGCAGCCCGTGGCGAGCGCCGGCGCGATCTTCCAGATCGAGGCCGCGGTCGGCGCATTCCAGGGAATGATCGCGCCAACGACGCCGACCGGTTCGCGCCTTGTGAAGGTGACGATCTCGCCGGGAATGGAATTGTCGATCGCCTCGCCATGCAGCGCGGTCGCCATGCCGCCATAGAAGCGCAGCATGCCGATGACGCGGCGCCGGTTGGCAAGCGTGCGCGTGATCGGCAGCCCCATGTCGAGCGTGTCGGAGACGCTGAGCTCCTCCCAATGTACCTCGAACAGGTCGGCGATCCTGAGCAGCACGCACTGCCGCTCGTAGGGCGAGAACTTGGACCAGGGACCTTCGAACGCCGCGCGCGCCGCCGCCACCGCCGCGTCGACATCGGCAGCTCCGCCACGCGGCACCGTCGCCAGCACTTCGCCGGTCGCCGGGTTCAGCGCCTGCATCTCCTCGCCGGACTGCGCCGCGACCCACATGCCGCCGATGAACATCGGCCTGAATTCGCCATGATAGAGCGTCGTGGCCTTCGCCCTCGGGTCGAAATTCGGCGTCATCTCTTCCTCCTCACGAATTCCGTGGCGACTAATACTCCCGGCGCGGGCGACCTCAAACAAGGAAAGCTGAAAAGGCGTTTTGGCGGCCATGACCGGGGGGACGCAGCGCATCCGCATCGGCCCGCGCGGGCCTCTTAAGTCAAGGCTGATGGTGGACCCGCGGGGCGGGAAGCCCTTGGAAAATCAATGGGCTAGCAGGCAGTTAGCCAACCCATGCCCTTCATGTGATCCGAACAATGCCGAGTCACCGCTGGGCGCGCACTTAGGCAACATGTCTTGTCGGTAATGTAAATTGAAAGCGGTAGGCTGGAAAGTCGCCCAACTGTCAGGCTAGTTCCTGACCTGTCCTAAATCGGCCTGGAGATCCCAAAATGCAGGTGGCAAAACGAATCCTGGTCACTGGAGGCGCGGGTTTCCTGGGATCGTTCTTGTGCGAGCGACTGCTTGGCGAAGGTCACGAGGTTATATGTGTCGACAATTTCTTCACCGGAAGCCGAAGAAACGTCTCGCATTTGCTCGACAACAGGTCCTTCGAGATCATCCGCCACGATGTCACGTTTCCACTCTACGTAGAAGTTGATGAGATATACAATCTCGCCTGCCCTGCGAGCCCGGTTCACTACCAGTTCGATCCGGTCCAGACGACCAAGACCAGCGTCCACGGGGCAATCAACATGCTGGGCCTCGCCAAGCGCGTTTACGCAAAAATTCTTCAGGCGTCCACGTCGGAAGTTTACGGCGACCCCGAAATTCACCCGCAGACCGAGGACTATTGGGGCCGGGTAAACCCGGTAGGACCTCGTTCCTGTTACGACGAAGGCAAAAGATGTGCCGAAACTCTGTTTTTCGACTATTGGCGACAGCACAGGCTGCGGATCAAAGTCGCGCGCATCTTCAACACATACGGCCCGAGGATGCGTCCGGACGACGGCCGCGTCATTTCCAACTTCATCGTGCAAGCACTGCAGAACGAGCCGATAACAGTGTACGGCACGGGCCAGCAAACACGTTCATTTTGTTATGTCGACGATCTCATCGAAGGTCTGGTTCGCATGATGCAGACGGCTGACGATGTTACCGGTCCGATCAACCTTGGCAATCCGGTCGAATTTACGATGCTCGAACTCGCGAATCTTGTGATCGAGCTCACTGGAAGCCGGTCGACTATCGAATTTATGCCGCTGCCGATCGACGATCCAAAACAGCGACAACCCGATATCGGGACAGCCTTGCACGAGTTGAATTGGAGGCCGGAAACCGCATTGCGAGATGGTCTTGCCAAGACCATCGCCTATTTCGAAGGCTTGGCTTCGTCTGGGCATTTGCGGCCCGCGGCCGCCGAATGAAGACAGTCCTGGTCACCGGCGGGGCCGGCTATATCGGATCACATTGTTGCAAGGCTTTCGCCGAAGCCGGTTGGTCCGTCATTGCATATGACAATCTCTCGCGCGGTTGGCGCGACGCGGTCAAATGGGGGCCGCTCGTCGAGGGCGATATTTGCGACGCCGCGGCCGTGTCGGCGGCGCTGCGGCAATACAAGCCCGATGTGGTGGCGCATTTCGCCGCCTACGCCTATGTGGGCGAGTCTGTCGAGCGCCCGGAACTCTATTACCGAAACAACAGTTTCGGCTCGCTGGTTCTGTTCGAGGAAATGCTGAAGGTCGGCGCCGACAAGCTGATCTTTTCCAGCACTTGCGCGTCCTATGGCGTACCGGTTCGCTCGCCGATTGACGAAATGCATCCGCAGTCGCCCATCAATCCCTATGGATGGTCGAAATTCATCATAGAACGGATGGTGGACAGCCTGTCGTTCGCCCATGGTCTGAACGCGGTCGTGCTCCGGTATTTCAACGCGGCCGGATGCGATCCCGACGGCGAGATCGGTGAACGGCATGAACCGGAAACACACGTCATACCGCTCGCTATCGAGGCGGCGGTCAGGCCGGGCCGGATCTTTACCGTCAACGGCACCGACTTCGACACCCGCGATGGAACCGCGGTGCGGGACTATGTCCATGTCACCGATCTCGCGCGTGCCCACGTCCTGGCAGGGGAGAAGCTTCTCCGCGACAAGGGTGTCGACGTCTACAATCTCGGAACCGGAACCGGAACGACGGTGAAGGAATTGGTCGATGCGGTGAACCGGGCTTCGGGATCGCGCGTTCCGGTGGCCTACGGTCCGCGCAGGGCTGGTGACCCGCCAGCGCTCGTGGCCGCGGCCGGCAAGGCGTACCGGGAACTCGGCTGGGTGCCCGAGCAATCTGGAATCGACAGGATCGTCGAGACGGCATTGGCTTGGTATCGCAGCCGATAGCTACGCCAGACGGCCGGGTGGCCCTACGCCACCATCCAGAAAGCGGCGTCTTCGAGGAGGGATCACTTACCCTCGGCCTCGGAGGCACATACGATTTCGTGCTGGCGACGTTGATATTGAGGAACGACGAGAGAAGCGGGCCCTTGGCTGTTCACTCTGCCGTCCTCTATCCAAATGACGTTTGCGGCGTCACGCGCCGTTTCGATGCGGTGCGTGATCAGCAAAATGGTCCTGTTGCCAAGCTTTCTATCAATCGCACGCCGCACCTGGTCCTCGAGCGCGGTATCGAGCGCGTTCATCGCCTCATCCAGGATCAGGAAGTCCGGATCGCGCAGTACAGCTCGCGCGAGGCCGATGCGCTGCCGCTGGCCACCGGAAAATCGCAGTCCTTCCTGTCCGATCCAGGTGTCGTAACCGTCGGGAAGGTCCTCGACGAATGCCGCGACACCCGCACTGCGGGCGGCGGCAAGGATCTCTTCTTCGGTCGCATCGGCTTTGGCCATTCGGATGTTCTCCGTCACCGTGCCCTCGACCAGGTCGACGTCCTGCCCGGTCACCGCGATCTTGGAAAGCCAATCGTCCCGCCTGATATCCTGGAGCCGGGTACCGTCGATCTTGATCTCTCCGGAGGTTGGTTCGTACAGCCGCAGGAGGAGATTGACGATCGTGGTCTTGCCGGCGCCACTTGCGCCGATCAGGGCCGTGGTTACTCCGGCTGGAATCTCGAGCGACAGGTCCGTGAGCACCGGCGCGTTTGGATCATATCCGAAGGTGACGCGCTCGAAGACGATACTCGCGTCCAAATTCCTGAGCGCGATCGTTCCCTGCGATGGATATTCCTTGTCTTCGGACTGGATCATCTCCAGCACCGAGCGCAGTTGCGGCTGCATCTGCGCCAGAAACAGCAGGTTGCTTTCGAATTCCTGGGTATGCGGTTGCAATCGATACAGCAGCGCGACCGCGGCCAGCGTCACCTCGAAGCTGATGTGCCACCACCCCGAGACCAGAACGATGGAGCCCAACATTCCGAGATAGCCGATCTCGGTGGTTGGCCCGATCCATGACGACAGGCGGATCATGGACAACGAAGCGTTGCGCGCGGCCGCCGACGATTGCACGAAGCGGCGCTGATGAAGCGCCTCCTGTCCGTAGGCGCGGATGGTGCGCAACGCCTGGAGCGTCATGAGCATGTGCTCGCCGAGCAATTGGTGGATCTTCTTCACCTGATGGCCCAGGTCTCGCGCGGGCCGCGAAAAGATGCGCAAGATCGCGGAGATCGCGATTGAGCCGAGGGCTGCGATCAGCAGGATCTTCCAGGAGATCGTGAGCAGGAAGACAGCGAACACGACGATCGAGCAGCTATTTATGATGAGCCGGGTGACCGCGCCATAAGCCTGCGCGACCAACCACGATTCCGTCCCGAGCACCTCCATGAGTTGCGATTGCTCGTGCTGCTGGATGGTTCCGAAAGCGACCCTGAGATATTGTTGGTGGACGAGGTTTCGCGACCGTTCGCTGATCCGTTCGCCAATGCTGGAGCTGATCAACGAATATACCAGCGCCAGTGCACCACGCACGAGGATGAGCAGCAGGATCGCCAAGGCGAGCCGGGTAGGACTACCGAACCAGGCGACTGCCAGGCCCAGCGCTCGACCTTGAAGGCCA
Source organism: Mesorhizobium salmacidum (SeqCode) (assembly GCF_037179605.1). NCBI lineage: Bacteria > Pseudomonadati > Pseudomonadota > Alphaproteobacteria > Hyphomicrobiales > Phyllobacteriaceae > Mesorhizobium > Mesorhizobium salmacidum (SeqCode). The sequence goes on along the minus strand of NZ_JAPYKS010000027.1, from coordinate 3,231 downwards.
CCTCCTGCCTCCGTGATCCGGTTGGACACCAGATAGAGGAACAGCAGGATCAGGGTGATGCCGAGCGTCTCGGCCAAGGACGACAGAAAACCAAGCGCCAGCAGCACGGGGGTCGCCCAGCGCGGCTTTCCAACGATGCGAAGCAGGTGTGAAAGATCGCGCAACGAAGCACGGACCGCACCGCGGCGTATGGCGTCCTTGGCGTCGCTCATTTCAGGTCCCCGATCGGGAAGCGCGTGGTCACCTGCGGGCGGATCGGCCCCCGACCGCGCGCCAGCCTCGTCACGACGCGCTTGGCCAGACGCGTACCGATCCACGGCAAATCGAAGGCGATTATCCGCATGGCGATCACCGGATGGTGGCGCAGCAACAGTGACAGGATCGGGAGCACATAGCGCGGTTGCCTCTGGAGCAACGTTCGCTCCAGGAGCCAGGCCGAATAGAAATGCAGGCCCTCACGCAGCGTCGGTGCCGCATCCTGGTGGCGGCCGAGCATCTCGTCCACCACGAGCATCCAGGATCGCAGCATGCGAGTCATGTCGCTCGACATATTTCCCGGCAGATAGCGATACCCGACCAGCGGCTCTTCGACGACTTCGAAGTGGTACCCTTCGGCGACGCGGCAGTAGAAGAGGATATCTTCACAACCCTGCGCGCCGGCCTCGCGCAGCCCGCTCTCGAAACCGCCGGCGTCTATCAGTGCCTGTCGGCGTACCAGGGCGGCGCTGCCGTTGCCAACGAAATTGCCGTGGAAGAGGCGTTCAAGCACATCGCCCCGCCAGTTTGGCCGATGCCGGTCATCGGTTACCGCACCCTGGGCATCGACCACCAGATACCAGCAGTAGACGAGCCCTACTGTCTCGTCCGTCCGATCGAACACAGCCATCTGCCGCTCGATCTTGGTCGGCGCCCAGAGATCGTCGGCATCGACAAATGCGATCATATCAGATCGCGCCGCTTGCCATCCCCTGTTGCGGGCAGCGGCCACGCCGGCGTTTGCCTGCTCGATCAGCCGCACGCGGGGGTCGATCTCCATGTGACGCCGGGCAATGGCAACAGTCTGGTCGCGCGAGCCATCGTCGACGACAATGATCTCAAGCGCCTTGTAGGACTGCGAGCGAACGCTGCGGAGCGTCTCGTCGATCGTATCTTGCGCGTTATAGGCGGGGATGATGACGCTGACCGGTTCGCCGTTCATTGAAGGACGGCCTCTATAATGGCAACAAAGTCATCGAGCGAACGATCGCCGCGAATCTCGATGCGGGGAAGGTCGATCGGATCGCAATCGAGGTCCGCCGGCCCATGTCCGCCGCCAAAGCCGATCCGATAGCCGCACTCCTTGGCCAGCCGGCCAAGCCGTCGGTCGGTGACCGAGAAAGGTGCCGCGAACGCCTTCGTCGGCCGGCCGGTCCACCGTTCGATGAACATCCGTGAGCGTAACAGCTCACCGGCCAGATCGGAGCTCGAAAGACCATCGATCGCGCGATGCGTAGCCAGATGGCTTCCGAAGAACACACCTTCGGTGGCGAGGCGACGCACCGTCCCGGCGTCCATGAGCGGCGCCGGTGGACCAAAGTCGGCATCCCACCGCGCGCTTTCCCCCACCAGGTCCGTCACCAGGAAGACCTCCGCGGTCAAGTCGTTCGCTCGCAAGATCGGCCAGGTTTGGTCGGCAAAGTTCTGGAAACCATCATCGAAGGTGATGAGTACCGGGCGGCCAACGAAAGGATGGCGGTTGGCGACGAACCATTCCAGCTGATCGGAAATGATCGTGTGAAAGCCATTGGCGCGCAGCCATGCCATCTGGTCGGCAAACGCGGCGGGCGTCAACCGATAACGGGCGAGCGCGGCCGGACCGTCATCGCAGATGCTGTGATACATGAGAACGGGGATGCGTTGCCGCCGCTCGCTGCGCGCGACCTCGCGGCGCAGCGCCCGCGCCCCGCCCCAGACGATATTTCGCGCGACCTCCATTTCGATCGGCGCGCGGATTGGGACATGGTCGATCGTCGATTCCGTTGCCACATCCTCAGGTGACACGCGGCGGAAGCGGTCGATGCGGTAGAGATCGGTCTGGATCGATCGCTCGAGGATGAGGCCCTCCGTCGCTGCCAACGTCTCCGAGATCACTTGTGCGCCGAATTTGTTATCCCAATCGAAGCCCGTCCGTTCCAAATTGTCCCGAAGCACGAATGCGTTTGCGCTGACAAGACTGCCGCCAGGCGCCAACGCCGCGACGAGTTTTGAGGCGAGGTGCCGCAATTCGGCGGGATCGTCCAGGAAATAAAGCACCTCCGAGCAAATGATCAGGTCCATTCCACCCGGCAGGATATCCGCGGCGAAATCCAGCACGGCGAACTCGACATTCAGTTGATCCGAGCAGCGCGCGCGCGCCCGTTCGATGGCGACGGCGGAAATGTCGGTTGCGGTCAAATGACCCACCAGCGGCGCCAGTTGCCGCGTGAAGTGGCCCTCCGCGCAGGCCAGTTCAAGCGCCCGCCCTATGGGACCGGCCGGCAGAATTTCGAGCTGCCGCTCGTATTTTTCCTGCTCATAGGCCGAACCGTAGTTCCAGGGATCCTCAGTCGCGAAATGGCGATCCCAGAACGACGCGCGATCATTGTCGCGCCCACCCTCGGCCCGGACACGGCGCGGCGGCGCAAGAGGTTCTATCGCCTCGGCACTCGAACGCACCAGTTCTTCGGCTTCCGCTGCTAACCGCGCCAGTCTGTCGTAGTGGCTGCCCGGATCAGACCGGCGTCCCGCCGCCGACAGCAATGCCTTCGCTGCGAACCTATCCGTCTTGTCGGCTCCACCGTTCTGTTGCAGACCTGGTACAGGCGATCGGCCCGCCAGCCGCGCGGCGCCCTTCCAGAGGCGAAACGCCATGCGCTGATAGCCGGACAGGCCGCGTATGACCTTCTCAGGAGGCACGAAATTCAGAAGCAGTTCAATCCAATGACGCCTTGTCACTCTCCCGAGCGCACCGAACTGCACCAGAGCCTCGATCTTGCCGTCGATCATCAGGTAGGCGTAGATTTGATCGATCCCTTCCGGCAATTCGGTCGAGGTCGGATTTCGAGCATCGACGCGAATGCCGAGCGTTAGCGCCAGCGGGCGCGGCGCGGCAAGATCGTCGAAATCGAGAAGCATTTGCTCAAGATGATACTGGACGCGACGACCCGCCAAGGGATCGCCCCAGACTTGGCCGAGTTCGATGATCAGCCCGCT
>NZ_JAPYKS010000026.1:0-59116 GCF_037179605.1 Mesorhizobium salmacidum (SeqCode) | reverse complement strand
CGGGCCACCAACAGCGCGCGCCACAACCGGCATTGCCGGCTCTTCACATGCACCTGCCGATACCAGCCCGTGCGCATGATCTGCGCAAGCGCGCGCGCATCGTTGCGATCGGTCTTGTTAGGCATCGTCTTCATCGCGGCGTTCGCCTGGCGCGTCTCTATACAGATCGCAGGCAGGCCTTCGGCGCACAATCCATCGTGAAGCCAGGCCGTCAGCGAGCACGCTTCCAGCCCGATGCGCTCCAGCGGCAGATCAAGCTTCCGCAACGCATCGGACAAGGCCTGCGGTTCGCTCGCCGCTCGTGTTTCCTTCACGATCCGACTGCTCTCATCAACGACGCAAATCGCGGTCTCTTCCAAAGATACGTCTAATCCAGCAAAATACTTCATGGCTGCTCCTTCCCGATGTTTGTGGCGCTCCAAGGCGATCACGTTCTAACATCCCGACAGGAGTAGCCGCCCGCATCTGGGCTCGGGCGAGACCCCAATCACCCCATCTGTTGAAAAAGGTGCTCGCCGCAGGTCGATGACCGTGATTCATTCTGTTCGTCGCAGTCCTTTTTTCGCGTCCGCAATCCTCCGCGCCGGCACAGCGACAATGCTGCGCATATCTCGGTTGAATTCAACCACGTTGACGCCGCGATGGATTGTGGTCACGCGCCTTGTGACCGTCAGGGCCACAAGGTGGGCAATGGCCACTGCTGTGTCGGCTTCAGCCTGTTCCTTTGCGTGCCGGTGAACGTGGCAGTCCTGGAAGGCAAACCGAGACAGTCGCGTTCGCTCCGCTTTCCATTTCATTGCCGGGCGACGTTTCGATGATGTTGCGGCCACCGAAGCTCGACGCGCATGCGCGATCTTCCCAATTCGTGCGCTCCGTCATCGGCTGATCGGCCTCACGAACAAGAGAGTTTGACATGCAACAGATATTCCTGCTGCCGGCATGGCCAGGCCGGCACCTCCTACGCTGACGGAGTGCCTGACCACCCTAGAATTCTAGGTTAAGTTTGCTCGCCATCTCCCGAGTCCATGTCCCTGTCGCGAAACTAAGCGTCGTTCGCTGAAGGGCGACGAGCGTCTCGGCCGTCAGCGGGCTGAACACGTTGTCTGGGTTCAGTCCGAGCTGTTCTTGCAGACGCCCAACGATCTTGCCGCGTGAGCCTTGCCTGAGGCACATTAGAGTGTCGATTGAGCCGCCACCGATGGCCGCCACCGCAGCAGCTTCGTGACCCGTCACCACAACGGCGTCAAAGCGTTTGCCGTGGTTCTCGTTCTCGAAACCGGCCATTTTCCGAAACGATTTCCATTGTCCCGTCGCGGTCGAGTATTTTCCGCCAGGCGTCTGCGTCCCGTGAAGCGTCAAGCAACCGACAGACGAAAAGCTTACGGACAAGAACGCCGGATGGATATTGTCGCCCGGCCTGGTGCGGTCCCACGTGTCCTGCGTCCCGTAGACGAGGTCGTTCGTGGTGCGTAGCACGAGTGCCTCCCCCGCGAATTTCCGTTCGGGGCCGTTGCCAAGGCGGAGGACGTAGGGAACCTTGCCGGCATGCCCGTAATGGGTTCCGACACAGTATTCGTAGCATCCAGTTGGTAGCATATTGCACTTCAGCCTCCATGCCGTGCCGAAGTTGACCTTGTTGTAGTATTTTAACATCCCCGTGCGGCGTGGCACGGTCGACGCCTCGTAGAAAGAAAGTCTCTGCTCTTTCGTGTCTACGACACCAATGGAGCACAAAAAGTCTTCATGATTGGGCCTGGTCGCCCTGAATTTTATGGACGTTTTGTCTTCTACTTCGCTTGAGCCATCGAAAATCACACAGCCGCGCAGCGCCAGGACGAACTTGCCGTTGGTGGAGGTATCAGGCTCGAAACACCCGACTTGCATCAGCCGCCGAACGAGGTCCAAGGTAAGGTCGAAATTGACGTCTGCGCCATTCCCCGGAACATGCCACGTGTCCGGCGCATTCTTCGGATCCTCCGGCCAGTGGGCGTCGGAGAGATTGAGGTGAGGTGCCTTAAAACCGGCCTTTGCCGTTTCTTGCAAGGCCAGAGAAGTGAGGGAGCCGTAGGTATCTAGGTCTTCCTCGGTTTCCTCTACACCGTCGTCCTCGACATCATCCGAGGCGACATCACCATCTTCCGGCACGGCCCGGTAAAAGCCTGGGTCGAGCTCCCGCCCCGAAATGGTGATAAGGCTGCGAGCGCGCAGGGAAACATAGACGTCGGACACCGCAAGTCCCGCAAGCAACTGCTCGTCTAACAGTGGATACCACGAGCCAAACTCGTGCGAGAACGAGGCGACCGCGACCTTGGTCAAGATCGTGTTGTCGTACAGATCGACCTCATAGTCCTCGATTAACTCGCCATCCGAGAAGCGCTTGTATCCATCGAGGTAGGGCTTACGAGGGATGCCGCCTCGGTATTTGTCGACGATCTGGCCGATCTGACTTCGGCGCTGGGCGCCTATACGCCGAAGACTTTCAAAGCACTTCCGGGCGCTCCTGCCGCCGCGACCGCGCTGGGCGGCAGGATGGCGGAGCTGAGCCAGGACTACACTTTCGCCAGTGCCGCCAAGACCGTCGACCTACTCAGGGCAGCGGCCGACCAGATGACCCAGTTCATCAAAGGCAGTCCCGATGCCGCCAAACGGGTTCTGAAGCAAACGGATGCTGCGGTGACGGCCTTCAACAATCTCTCGGCGGAGATCGACAAGCTGGGACTGAAGGATGTGGGCCTGGTGGTGCGCGTCAGGGAGGCGAAGCTCGGCGACACCTATCCACGATATTACATTGCGAACCGGTGGTGCGACGCGACGGCCTACATGCGCGCGCACTGTGACCGTCAGGCTAAATGCGACGTCGGCGCCAGCTACCAGACCGATGTGTGCGGCTACAACCCCGCCCCGAGCGCCGAACCGCAGCATCGCGGTCTATACGTCATCTACGAATGCGTGAGGAACCTCGAAGCAAACTTCGACAGCGGCTACGACCCGACGCCTCTCGCCGGAAACGCACGCCTCCAAAAGCCGGTCAACGACTATGTGGTGCTGCGCGGCGGTGGCAGCTTGATGTGCGCGGTGAAGTGATGGCCGACGCCCAACAGTTCATTTTCTCATCGCTCAAATGGCTCGTCATCGTCGCTCTCGGCGGATGCCAGGTGATGGATTCGTCGGTCAGCTACGAAGACCGGGCCGACGGCGCGCGGCAACGCAAATGCGAATCAGCGCTCGGATCCTACGCGCTTTCCTATTCGACGGTTCACGTCCAGGCCTTAAAGTATATCAATGGCAGCGGTCAGCAAATCGGATCTCCGGTTCTGCAAGTGTCCGCCCCGATGGCCCATCCCGATCCTAATCCGGATCACATCTACTGCCTTGATTTCCTGGAAAGTGCGTTCGCCGACGATGTCGTGTCGATCGGCTATTCGAATACGAAGGACAATCTTAACGCCGCCCCTGCCGTTGTTGCTGGCGAAAAGGCCTCGGGACTGTTGTCCTACGTCGTCTCAAAGAATATCGACCAGACAGGCGAGATCATCCGCAACCTGATCCGGGCTATATTCATCGTCGTCTCGGGTAAATACAATTTCAATTATAATCGCCAACTGCTGCAAGCCAACATGACGCCGGTCTCCCTGACGGAGCAGGACGTCAATCCGTTCGATCTCGCCGACATGGCGGGGCTGAACCACGACCTGCGCCCATATGGCTACTGCCTGACGCTCGGTGACTACACCTACGATACCCAGCGTTATTCGGCCGACGCCTATTGCAATGCGCCGGAAATCTCCTTGCGTCCCGCTTCGGCTCCACCGCTTCTCGTCGCGGCGAAGCAGCAGAAACTACTTAGGCCTGTTCCGCCGAGCGGGATTCTCTACCGCCCGAAGCAGCCTTATTCGGTCTTCGTCTATGTGCGCGACGATCCGGAGATTGGCGGCCCCTGGCAACTGCGGCTCACAAAGACGATGATGCTGGAGAACATCTCCCCGATCCTCGGCCTGCATGTCAGCCGCTCGTTCTTTGCCGAACATCGCACGGCGCTCGCCTTCGACGGCGGCAATCTTGTCAGCGTGTGTATCGCCAAGGGTAGCGAGGTCGAGGGCGCGATCCAGATTCCGCTCGATATCGTCTACGGCCTCGTGTCGCTGCCGACGGAAAAGATCGCTCAGGAAATCGACTTGAAGAATGGCTCCGTGGATCTGATTAACAAACAGAAGGATCTGCTCGCGCTGCAGAACCAGATTCTTGCCGCGAAAGCCGGAGAGTATCCGGGAGCGGCAAAAGGGCAGGTGCCTGGTGCGCTCGGCGTCAAAGCGGGTACACCACCCGCGCACGATGCTAACTATGTGCCAGCCATTGGCGGTATCAGCGACCTCGGCGTCTCCAGCATATGCAAGGCGATCGAATGACCCCGCGCGTAATCGCCTTGACGAGATTGATCGCGTTTGTCCCATTTGCGATTGCGCTGACATCCTGCACGCCGGTCCTGAGCACGTCTTCCTTCGATTCCGACGCGCAGGCGGCTCATCCCACCTCGTGCGACGGTTCGGCTCTCGGCAGCTACATGCTCCCCAAGAAAGAGATCAGCTTCGTCATCCTCAAAACCGGGACGGTGGGCGACCAGACCTATGTATTCGAGATGAAATCCGACGACGGAGCAAACGCCGTCGACGGGCCTTCCTTCATTACGGTCGGCGACGGCAAGCAGCGCTGCCTGGATTATCACACCAACGCGTTTTACGAGGATCTGATCCGCGTCGATAAAGATTCGAGCGGTCAGCTCCTTGAAAACGTATACAGCGGCACGGTCGACAGAACCCCGAAGATTGCCGAAGCGGTAGCCCAGGGCATCGTGGCCGCAGCGGCGGGCAATCGCGATTTCCGGGGTGCGAACAACCAGATCGTCTATATGACGAAGCAGTTCGACCTGTTCGATCAGCGTCGGCTGACGGAGGAGAACAGCTCACTGCGGGATGTCGGTTATTGCATCTATATCGACCCGACCGACGATCCCTATGTTCCCCTGTGGATGCAAGACCAGTGCTCGGGCAAGAAGGTGTCGGGGACCTATGTATCAAGGCAACGCACGGCAGATTATTCCCGTAGCAGTCAATACGTCGCCGGCGAGGGCCGTATCGGCATCCTCTACAAGCCGCTTCTGTCGCACACGCTCGTCATCCTGAAGAAAGATGATCCGACCTCGGCCAAACCCTGGCGCGTCTGGCGGCGCCAGGTGGTCGAAATGCCGAACCGGGCGCCGATATTCCTGCTCCAGGTGAGGCGCGGAATGTTCACCACGCGGAAGACAACCATTTCCTTCGATGATGGCCTGCTGCTCGCGGTCAAGGTCGACAAGCAAAGCGAGCTCAAGGGCCTTACGGACGCCCTCGTCAACATCGTCGGCATCGCCGTCCAACTGCCGGCGAAGGCGCTCATCCTTCGCCAGAGCGAGGTGCAGAACCAGGCCGAGCTCATCAAGGTCAACCAGCAATTGCTGCAGTCCTATGCGCTGCTGGAGCAGCAGCGGGAAAAGAACGCGCAATTGACGCACGCCAACGGAACCGACACGGGCCAGCGCAGCGGCCCCTCCCGGTCGGCGTTCGACAATGTCGCGCTCGAGGCCTGCATCCAGAACGCCGAACTGAACGGCATGGCCGACCCCAGGGACTACTGTCAGACACGCGAAGCGGAGCAATGATCGGCGCACGACCATATCCACGGACGCGCCAGGGGAGGCCGTCTTGTCACAGGAGCCGGCGGCGCCCAGTAATCCTTCTCACACTCCTTATCGCGCTTGTCTTACCGGCCCGCGCAGCCGTGTCATCGGCGCAGGCGCAGGAAGATGCCGGCGGCGAGCAGACGGTTATCATTCGTTACAGCCAGCTTTCCCGTTCCTCTCCCGTCGGGGCCGGTGAAATGTTGAAAAGCGACTATGAAGCCTACAAGCCGCCTGAGCCGACGCCAATTACGCCTAAGATTGCCAACGGCCAGGACGTGCAGCTTCGGAACTTTTCCGAGGTGGTACGCATCCAGTTCGCGGATGATGAGGGGGATTCAACCTGCACCGGCACCATCATAGCCCGTGACAGCATATTGACGGCCGGCCACTGCGGATGCGGCAGTGGATACCGTCTCGACATTCAGGTCGGCCATCCGGGACCTTCGTCCGCAAAGTATGTTCCGCTGCAACTCGTCGACGGGCCGATCGTCTTTCCCGGCTATGACTGCGTGCACAGGGCCGGTATCGGACGCGATCTCGCCCTTTTCAAGATCAGGCCCCTGGAGATCGACGCCGACGGTACTCCAAAGCTGGAAGATGAAAGGAACGGCGAATTGATCATCGTCTTTCCCGTCATTCGCTCGGCGGCCCTGGTCCTCGATGATCCGGAATTGCGCAGCCTCTACATCGTCGGCTTCGGCGCGACGGAGAGCGGGGAACTCGCCCGCAACCTGCAAGGGGCGCCGGTCGCGCTGCTCTCGCGTGACTGTCGCACCGGCTACTACGCACTCAGCGTCTGTGCCATGTACCGGGAATTCGTGATGGGGCACAGCTATGCCGATCCTTCCGCCGCGCCTGCCGACACCTGTGGCGGCGACAGCGGCGGACCGGCATACCGGATGGATGGCGATCTCAAGATACTGTTTGGCGGCACAATCGACCAGCCCAGCGCGAGGACATTGGTCGGCGTCACGTCCCGGGCGCTGTTCGGCGTGAACCATCCCTATCCCGGCTATTGCGGCGGTGGCGGCATCTACACGGCCGTCGGCACCGCACCGGTGCTTGCATGGCTCAGGCAGCACAATGTCGACTTTAGCTATGATCCCTCGCCACTAGCGGAGAATCCGCAATGAAGGCGTTGCCCTCGAACTTTCGCGGCCGGATCGCCGCGCTTTTTGCGGCGATGCTGATGATAGGCCTCTTCATCTCGCCATCAATCGCCGGCACACCAGCCGGCAAGGACGGTCCCCGCTACCATGCCTTTCTGTTTGCCAATTCCGACTATCAGCCTCACGACCAGATTCCGAGCGCCAAGGCGGATTTCAATCGGATGGAACAGCTGTTCAAGAAATTGGGATACGATATCTGGCCGCCGATCGACGGCGACGGGCAGATACGGTCGGTGAAGCGCTTTTACGAGTATATGAGTGAGGCCAGGGATAAGCTCGGTCCGGACGATGTTGTCGTCATCTACTATTCCGGTCATGGCTTCTTCTACGGATATCAGAACTGGCTCGTACCGCTCGACTATTCGAGGAAAGAGCACAATGCGCAATATCTGCGCGAAGACGCTATAGGTCTCATGGACGTGATCAAGGGGCTTGCGGCGAGACGGGTCGACTTCGTCGCGGTGTTCCTCGACGCCTGCCGGACCACGGTCTCCTTTCCGCTTAGGGTCGGCACCGCCGACAAGGTAGCCAGCCCGGACCTTACCGCGGATATGATCGTACCGCCCCGTTTCCAATATGGCGGTCCCTCCCTCCTGGGCGAGGCTTTCGGTGTCCCCGCGCAGGTAGGCAGCCAAGCGTTCGGCGGGTCAGCGGACAAGGTCCCGAGCCTCTTTACCGGTATCCTTGCCCAAGTGCTGGAGGGGCACACCGTACTAGGCGATGCGGATGCCCAGCTGCCGAACGCAGTGCAAGAGCTTGTCGATGAAGGAAAGATCGCACAGGACACGCTCAATCCCTGGATCTGGGCAAGGCCAGCGACTTTCGATCTTGATCCCCATGGACAGAGCCATGCGGAAAGCCGAACGGAGCGATTGTGGCAACAGACCCTCGACCGGTTGAGTCGCGGCCAAGTGCGCAGCTTCCTGATACTCAATCCCGGCACCGGACGCTCGAAGGAAGCCTGGGCCTATCTCGACACCCACCCCAACGATCCCGTCGACGATGGGGGCCATTCGGCCGTCGACGCGATCGCGCTCGACCGGTCCTACGAACAGGCGGTAGGCAGCGGCATGTTGGTGGCGGTCGCTGTGCCGCCGCCCAACATCAATTTTCCGCGCGAAACGGTCGTTACCGAAGCCGACAGCCGACGCGATTTCGGCAAGGTGGTCGTATTCGGCAACAACCCGGCCGAAATCGCCGCCGGTTTCCAGGAGCGCTACGCCCAGGCGGGTTCGCGCAACAAATTCACGATCGATGTGCTGCAGGATGCGAAGCGTGTCGTCGCGACCAGGCAGCTCAAACTTCGCAACGGACCGAGCTTCTCGTCGGACATCGCGGCCAGGATCCGCCCGTCAACGGCGTTCGAGATCGGCGATATCAAGGTGGATCCTAAGGAAGACACGCTGTTCATGAGCGTCGAGCCTTCCACCAAAAGCAACGATTTTATGAGAGGATTCGGCCTGGAGGAGCACATAATCAACAACATCTCCGGCGGCGTGCCGGCTGCGGGTGGCCCCTTGCAGAACTGGGCCGACACCAACGTGGCTCCTGCTGCCGGCCCAGGCTTCAACATCATAGGACATGCGCTGAAGGAGGTGGTTTTTGATCAGGCCGCCATGGACGATCCCGGCGGCTCCGTTTCCATCGGTTCAAAGACGCACGAGATCGTGGCTGACGCCAAGAGCATCAACTGGGCCACTATTGCCGTTAATTTTTCGCCCGTGGACATCTCCGAACTGGAGAAAGAGCTTTCACAAATCGAGGACGAAGCGTTGCGCGTCAAGCTCCGCTACAAGATCGCCGTCACGATCCAGGAAAATGCCGAAGAGCTCGCGGCAGCAGACCTGACGGCCCGCGACGCGCGCAGCCAGTTGATCGGCGCCGGAATCGACGGGACGAGGATCAGCATCGTCAAGGACCGTCTGCCGGACATCGGGCGCGGCGCGCGCATACGCTATTTCGGATATCCGCGCTGAATTTCGGGATCGGAGGAAAGTATGCATATCGGGCAAACACTCCATGCGGCGATCGCGATGGGGCTCGGGAGCGCGATGCTGAGCCTCGCGAGCATGGCGAGCGCCCAGCAGCCATCCCGCGATTTGGACATCTATGCCCTCGAGCGCGCGCGACAGGGCAAATGCGTGCCGGGGACACCCATGTGCGGCCAGGGTGGGGTTCCCAAGATCATCAATGGGCGTGAGGCGGAGGCTGGCCGCTTTCCCTGGGTCGTCTCTGTCGGGATAGCCGAAGCCATCAACTTCAACGGCCATCGCTGCGGTGGAACCATCATCGCGGAGCGATACGTCCTGACCGCCGCGCACTGCTTCGGCGCCGGAGCGCCACCATCCCTCTACGCGGTCCAGTCCGGAACCGTCTCTCTGGGACGTTACATGGACAAGACGAAGGTCAAACGGATTCTGATCCACCCCGACTTCGATCCCGACACCCTCGTTGCCGACGTCGCGCTGCTCGAGATGCAGGAGCCCTTCGTGTGGAGCGACGCCGTCAAACCGGTCACGCTCGAGGATGACGACACCTTTCGAAAGAGCGGGCATGAAGACGTGAACAGCGTCGCCATCTACACCGTCACCGGGTTCGGCCAGACCTCCGACAACGGCCTGCCTGCCAGCCGGCTGCGCTATGCCGATAACCTTCCCTCGCTGACGACCGATAAATGCCGCGCCCTCAAGGATTGGAACGAACCGGTTCTCGGTGACGCGCTCAAGGCCGGGATGATCTGTGCCGGCGACACCAACAACACCGATGGCTCCGATGCCTGCCATGGCGATAGCGGCGGTGGGCTCATTTACTACGTTGCGCCCGACCAGCCGCGAGTTGCCGGCATCGTCTCGCGGGGCGCGCGGGCAGACGGAAAATTCGACTGCACGGACAATCCGCTGCGCGTCGGCGTCTACACCAAGGTTTCCACGTACCTTCCTGCTATCGAAGCTTGTATTAATCACGATCCGGCCTGCATATTTCGGAGCGTGAATTGATCTGATAGGCGGATAAAGAACAAATCAAATGCCGATTAGGTCAAGGAATCAACAGGCTCGCTTATCTCCTCATGCGAGCGGCGGCCCTTGGGCTAAGATCGTTCAAATTTGCGCCGCGAGCGCCTCGCGCGTTTGGAGTCGGTCAGCAAATTTCTCCCCACCGGTCCCGCAAACATTGCGAGAGCGTTGCAAAAGCGGAATCGGATGTCGTGGCAGGGCTGTGCAGAGGGCTCGGTACGATAAGTTCGAATGACCAATATCCTGTTCTGAGCGCCGAGAGGAGCTAGTCCGCTTGCGGCCCCATTTGGTGCAGATCGTGGCGACTAACGGAAATTAAAATCCCTCTTCCTTCTGGTCACTAGGTTCGCCAGACCATACGAGATCATACGAAGGATATGGGTTGGCTAACCATCCTGTAAGCCATTGATTTTCTTTTGAAATCCCACACCCTCCGGGCCCACCATAACCTTTAAATATCAATCAGTTATGGCCAACTTCGCTCTGAAGTGGGACAATTCGCTTTGTTCTACGCAGGACTCAGTTCGATCGCTCTGGCATGAACATGATCCATGCGCGGGGACAATCTATGGCTGGCTCTATCTTTTACCCTTGCTCCGGTTCGTCGATCGGGTTGCGCACAGCCATTCATAGCGCAGTTGTTTCAAGGCTGAAAAGACCACTGGACGATAGGGCGGCGAAAGGCGGTAACGGCGTGCGATCGGGATGGTTTGGAGCGCTACATCGATCGGCCGCGACTGTGAGTAAGCTGGAGTGAAAACAGCAACCGTGTCCCAATGGTCATTGAAGCTGCGTTATCCTGACTTGGAAGAGGCTTCCGCCGAACCGTCATTTATGGCCGTCGTTCTCGCTGCGCCTGTTGAACGACGGCTTAGCGCCTGAAGTCGGCCGTTTTTCGGCGTGTTGGACTTTGTCCAAGAGCGGACCTCCGTGGAAAGCTATGCGTCGATGCCAGAAATGTCGTGCCCCATCTCGCCCCCGATGAGGATAGCTCAGCGTTTTCCAAAGGGCGCAAGATCATGTTGGACCTTTGTCGGAACTTTCATATGAAGCTCCTAACGCTGTGCTGTAATCTTTGCTCTAAATATTCTCCCGCGTGTATACCTCGAACGGCAAGATGGCGGTCAAATTACCACCATCGTTCGGGGCGGCAACGGCGCGGACCATGCCGGTCAGCGCTTCGAGCGCGATACGGGCGAGCGGGTGCGAGATGATGAAGGTCAGCGTGCCGTCGAGCAGCGCCGGACGGGTCGACGCCATCAACTCATAGCCGACGACGACAAGGCTGCCGGCGCGGCCGGTGGAGCGCAGGGCCGCGATAGTGCCGGTGATGCCGCCACCGGCGACATAGAGGCCGGACAGATCCGGATTTTCGTTCAGCAGCTTTTCGGTCATCTCCTGCGCGATGGCGCTCGATTCGAAGGTCAGCAGCGGCTCAAGCAGCGTGAAATCAGGGGCGTGCTCGCGGAAATAGGAGCGGAAGCCGCTCTCGTTCATTTCCTGGCAGCGATAGCGGTGATTGCCGACAAGGATGCCGAGCTTGCCGGGCGCCTTGCAGACATGCTCGAACACCCAGGCCGCGGTGCGGCCGACCTTCCAGCCGTCCAGCCCGATGTAATGAACCTGACCCGTCGCCGATATCTGCGAGATCAGCGCAAACACCGGCACGTTGCGGGCCTGCAGCGCATCGACCGCCTGGGTGACAAGCGGATGGACGGCGGCGACGACGCCGACGGCGTCGCATTCGGCGCCGAGCGCCAGCAGGCGCGCTCCGACATTCTGCGGCGACAGGTCGTCAAGAAACTCGATTCGCAGCTCAATCTCGCAGTCGGGCATGGTCGGCGCCACAGCGCGCAGCGCCTCGGCGACGTTGCGGTAGAAGGCGCGGCCGGGCTGGTGCAGCAGGAAGCCAAAGCGGTAGTGCGGCCTTGCGGCCGCTATGCGGCTGCGCAGCGCGCCCGTGCCGTAGAAGCCGATCTGCTCGGCCGCCAGCCTGACGCGCTCGCGCGTGCCTTGGCGGACGGCGCCGGTGCCGCTCAGCACCCGGTTGACGGTGGCCACCGAAACATTCGCCTCGGCGGCCACATCCCTGATCGTCGGCCGCTTGTTCTGATCCATTTCGTCTCATCCGCCTGTGGCAATTGATACGAAGATATCATTTACCATGCCAGATTGATCTGAATGACACAATCAGTTTGGAACAAACATTCTATTCTTGATTCATTTTGGATCAAGATGTTTATCTCGTCAAAAGCAAGCAAGGCGGACGCACCGTCAGCCCAAGGGATAGCAGCAGCATAGCGCAGACGGGTTTTTGCCCACCGCCCTCTGGCGGAGTGAGGCAGCGTGCGCGTGCGGTCCGTCCCAAGGCGCTGCAGGTGCGGCATTGCGGGTGGAGGATTGCATGGACGATCTCAAATACGGCGTGCGCGACAAGCGCGGCGACTGGAAGCCGAACGGACGCATCGAGGGAGCGCCGTTGTGGAACTGGCCACCGAGGCTGCCGAAGATCCTGGCATGGCTGCCCGGCTATATCTGGCCGTGGAATGCGTTCCACATGGCGACCGCGCTGCTCTACTGGTTCTATATCGTCCCGAGTGTCGAGACGATGAAAACCATCGGCTGGGGCTGGGCGCTGTGGCTCTACGCCGTTAACGCGGCGGCGATCCTCGTCTTCTACGGCATCTTCGAGCTGCGCTACTACATCAAGCGAACCCAGGCGACGCGGTTCAAGTACAACCACAAATTCCCAAGCGACGCGCCCTCAGACGTGTTCTGGTTCCAGAGCCAGAACATCGACAACTTCCTGCGCTCGTTCTTCATCACCATCCCGTTGTGGACCGTGGTCGAAGTCGTTTTCCTCTGGTGCTTTGCCAATGGTTACGTGCCGTGGATCGGCTGGTCTGATCACCCGGTCTACCTCGCTGCCCTGGTGCTGGTCGCGCCGGCCATCCACGAGGTGCATTTCTTCTTCATCCACCGCCTGATCCACTGGGGGCCGCTCTATCGCTGGATCCATTCGGTCCACCACAATTCGATCAACCCGTCGCCGTGGTCGTCGCTGTCGATGCATCCGGTGGAGGGGTTCCTCTATCACGCGGTCGCCTTCTGGCACCTGGTCATCCCCTCCAATCCGATCGTCGCGCTATTCCAGCTGCATGTAGCCGGCTTCGGCGCCGTCAATGGCCATCTCGGCTTTGATAAGCTGGAGGTGACCGAGGACACAGCGGTCGAGAGCCACGCTTACGCACACTACCTGCATCACAAATATTTCGAGGTGAACTACGGCGGCGACGGTCTGATCCCGCTCGATCGATGGTTCGGTACCTTGCACGACGGCACCAAGCAAGGCGACGCCATGATGGACGCCCGTTTCCAGAAAAAGAAGGAACGTATGAACGCCAAGGCCGCGGCGAACCATTGATCAAGCGACGCAACGCGCAACGGGAGAGGTGCGCGCCTGCGGATGAATTCGATTTTTTCTAAACCCGTCTGACGACGGCAACCGGGAGGAAATGAAATGAAAACGATCACGAAACTGTTGACGGCGATCATGCTTGCGGGCGTGGCGGCGACATCGGCCACGGCAGCCATGGCCGATGGCGCGAAGATCTTCGTCATCGGCGGCAAGGCGGACGACCCGTTCTGGTCGAAGGTCAAGAAGGGTGCGGACGACGCCGGCAAGGTCGCCGAACTGACTGGCGGCTCGGTGACCTGGCTCGGCCCGCAGAACTACGACAATCTCGGCCCGGACGCCGCCAAGCTGATCCGCACCGCGCTCAGCCAGAAGCCGAGCGCCATCGTCGGGCCGGACTGGGTGCCCGAGGCCATGGACGACGCCTTCAAGGAAGTCGTTGCCGCCGGTGTGCCGCTCATCATCTACAATTCCGGCGGCATGGATGCGGCCAAGCGGCTCGGCGCCATGAACTATGTCGGCAACGAAGAATACGTGGCCGGTCTCGGCGGCGGCACCTATTTCGGCAGCCACGGCGCCAAGAATGTATTATGCGTCAACACCTTGCCAGGCTCCACCAACACGGAAGACCGCTGCAAGGGCATAGCTGACGCCATCGCCAAAAGCGGCGGCAAATCCACCCAGCTGCCGCTGCCTTCATCCAGCTTCGGCAACCCGACCGCGGTCGCCGAGGCGATCAAGGCCGCTGTGCTGAAAGACAACACCCTCGACGGCCTTATCACCATCAGCGCCGGCGACGCCAACAGTGCGGCCAACGCCATCAGCCAGGCCAATCTTGGCGACAAGGTCAAGCTCGCTTCCTTCGACATGGACGAAACCGGCCTGCAGCGTATCAAGGACGGCACGCAGATGTTCTCGATCGATCAGCAGCCTTACCTGCAGGGCTATCTCGCGGTGTCGCTGCTCAACGGCTTCGTCAACTATGGGCTCGACCTGCCGACGAAGCCGGTGCTGACCGGACCGGGGATCGTCGATGCCGCCAACGTCGGCGCGACGATGGGTGGTGCGGCGGCCGGCGCCCGATAGCTCGCTCGGAGTGTCCGGCCCCTCCGTGGGCCGGACATCATCAGCCCCGCGCCGCCGCCGAAAGGTCGCGCCAGGCTCCCTATTATTCAAGCCAGGGACACTTCGATGATATCCCAAGCCCATCACCAACCTTCCGTGGCGACGGCTGCGCCGTTCGTTCCGCGCTCTTCGATGCCCTCCGTCGGCAGCCTCGTGCGTCGCCCGGAAGTCGGCTCGCTGATCGGCATGATCGCAGTCCTGATCTTCTTCTCAATCTTCGGCGGCGCCAATTTCCTGTCGGCCGGCGGCGCCGCGAGTTGGCTCAACGTCGCCTCGGAACTCGGCATTATCGCGCTTCCCATCGGGTTGCTGATGATCGCCGGGTATCTCGATCTCTCCGTGGGGTCGATGATCCCCGCCAGCTCGATGACCGTCGCCATCATCTCGGGCCACTATGATCTGCCGATCATCGTCGGCATTCTCGCGTCGCTCGGCCTTGGCCTGGCCGTCGGCTTCATCAACGGCGTCCTGGTCATCCGCACCAAGGTGCCGTCCTTTGTCGTCACCCTTGCAACGCTGTTCGCATTGGCCGGCCTGACACTCGGCCTCTCGGTCATCCTGTCCGGCAGCACCAGCGTCGCGCTGAAGAGTGGCTCCACCGCCAAGCTGCTGTTCGGCGATTATCTCGGCGGCAAGTTCGAGGTGACGCTGTTCTGGTGGATCGCCGCCATCCTCATCGTCGGCTTCATCCTGAACTTCTCGCGCTTCGGCAACTGGATCCTGGCCATGGGCGGTGACGCGGTGAGCGCCCGCAATGCCGGCATCCCGACCGACCGGGTGACCATCGCGCTGTTCATGAGCAGCGGCCTGTGCGCCTCCTTCGTCGGCATGTCGCAGGCCATCCTCTACAACAGTGCCCAGGTGGCCGCCGGCCAGTCCTTCATCTTCAACTCGATCATCGCGGTGGTCATCGGCGGCGTGCTGCTCACCGGCGGCTATGGTTCGGTGGTCGGCATCGTGCTGGGCACGCTGACCTTCTCCATCGTCAACCAGGGCATTTTCTACACCGGCTTCGACGCCAACTGGGCTAGCCTGATCATCGGTGTGCTGCTGCTGGCGGCCGTGCTGATGAACAACACCTTCCGCACCATGGCGCTGACCTACGCGCCGCGCACCAAATCGAGGGTTCGCTCATGACCACGCCCCTGCTCAGGCTGACCGGGATCAACAAGTCGTTCGGTCCGATCGACGTGCTCCACGACATTTCGCTGGAGGTCAACAGAGGCGAGGTGTTGTGCCTGCTCGGCGACAATGGCGCCGGCAAGTCGACGCTGATCAAGATCCTCTCCGGCGTCCACAAACCGACATCGGGCACGATGGACATGGATGGCAAATCCGTCGCCTTCGACAGCCCGCGCGACGCCAGCGACCATGGCATCGCGACCGTCCACCAATTCGGCGGGACATTCGCGCTGATGAGCATCGGCCGTTCCTTCTTCGTCGGCGCCGAGCCGACGCGGCGCTGGGGACCGCTCACCATCTACGACCGCAAGCGGGCCAACGAGATCGCCGTCACCGAGATGCGCCAGCTCGGCATCACCCGCATCGACGACGGTGATCGCCTGGTCGGCGGACTGTCCGGTGGTGAGCGTCAGGCGCTGGCGATCGCGCGCGCCGTGCATTTCGGCGCCAGCGTGCTGATCCTCGACGAGCCGACCGCGGCACTCGGTGTCAAGGAGGCGGCGCATGTCCTGCGCATCGTCCTGCAAGCGCGCCGCAAGGGCATCGCGGTCATCTTCATCACCCACAATGTCGTCCACGCGCTGACCGTGGGCGACCACTTCGCCGTCCTCATCAGAGGTTCCAAGGCCGCCGACTTCCGCAAGGGTGAGAAAAGCCGCGAGGCCATTACCGACCTGATGGCGGGCGGCGAGCAGATGGCCGAGCTCGAAGCCGAGATCGAGAGTTTCTCGGCGGCTGACAACGGCCATGCGCCGCGGGGCGCGAGCCATGCGTGACCAGTGAAGACGCCCATCTCCTCCCGGGCATCTTCCTGTACGGCCGGCGGAATGCGTGGTCCGCCGGCCGCCTTTTTCAACCAACCAAAGAACAGACGGCAGAGTGACAATGGCAAAATGGATCAAAGCGTGCGCGACCGATGACATCGAAGAAGAGGACGTCATCCGCTTCGACCACGAAGGCCGGACATTCGCCATCTACCGCAGCCCCGATGATGCGTTCTTCTGCACCGACGGGCTGTGCACGCATGAGAAGGTGCATCTGAGCGACGGGTTGGTTATGGAACACAGGATCGAATGCCCGAAGCACAACGGCGTGTTCGACTACCGGACCGGCGAAGCGTTGCGCGCACCGGTCTGCGTGAACCTGAAAACCTACACCACGAAGGTCGAGGACGGCCGCGTGTACATCGAGGTCTGACATGTCCGATACCTTTACGCTTGCGGCTTGCGCCGAGATGCTCTGGCGCGACCGGCCGATGGAATGGCGCGTCAAGCGCCTCACCGAAATGGGTTTTCAGGTCGGCCTCTGGAACTGGCCCGAGCACGATCTCGCAATGCTGGAAAGATCCGGCGCGACCTTCTCGATCATGAACGGTTATTTGCGCGGCCGGCTGGTCGATGACGAAGGTGCTGCCGAACTGTTGAAGACGGCGAAGGAGACCGCGGCGGTCGGCAAGCGCCTTGGCGTCGCGCGGCTCAACCTGCACGGCACCGGGCTGGGCGAAGGCGGCCTGCCGGTCACCCCCTGCGAGACCGTAACCGGCGCGATGTGGCTCAAGGCGCGCGACACGCTGAACCGCATTGCGGACCTCGCCGAGGTTGAAGGCGTGACATTCACGCTGGAGAATTTGAACCTTCCGGTCGACCATCCCGGCGTGCCGTTTGCACGCGCCGAAGACACGCTTGCGCTGGTATCGAGCGTCAACCGGCCGGGCCTGCGCCTCAACCTCGACCTCTACCATGCGCAGATCGGCGAAGGGAACCTGATCGAACT
This sequence comes from Mesorhizobium salmacidum (SeqCode), assembly GCF_037179605.1. Classification (NCBI taxonomy): domain Bacteria; kingdom Pseudomonadati; phylum Pseudomonadota; class Alphaproteobacteria; order Hyphomicrobiales; family Phyllobacteriaceae; genus Mesorhizobium; species Mesorhizobium salmacidum (SeqCode). Next base: position 41,722 of record NZ_JAPYKS010000026.1, on the reverse strand, counting down.
GTGCCGCGCCTGCCTGCCATGGATCGGCGAGATCCAGGTGGCCGATGTGCCCGGACGCATGGAGCCCGGCAGCGGCGAGATCAATTACCGGGGCATCGCCCGTGCGCTGAAGGACATGGGCTATCGCGGGTCGGTGGGCATGGAGGCGTTCGCCTCCGGCGACCCCGAGGCAGCACTGCTGGCCTTCCGCGAAGCTTTCACCGTCTAAGGAACGAAAATGGTCGCCAAGAGCACTCGCCCAACCGTCGCCGATATCCGCGCCATGAAAAGCCGCGGCCAAAAGATTTCCATGCTCTACGTCACCTCGCTCGAAGAGGCGGCGGCGGCGGATGCGGCCGGCGTCGACATGCTGTCGATCGAGAGCCGTTTCTTCTCGCCCGAGATGCGCGAGGCGGCTGGTCGCTGCTTCGTGCAGGTCGGGCTTCCCTATGGCCCCGCCGGCAATCTGGTCACGGCGGAGGACTATCTGAAAACCGCCTACCACTTCATGCGCATCGGCGGCGACTGCTTCTACTGTGCCGCCTCGCTCGATATCCAGAAGACGCTCTGCGACAACGCCGTGCCTGTCGTTGCCCATGTTGGCCTGATCCCCTCGCAATGCACTTGGACCGGCGGTTTCAAGGCTGTCGGCAGGACGGCCGAGAGCGCGCGTGCGGTGTGGGACCACGTCAAACGGCTGGAAGCCATCGGCTGCTTCGGCGCCGAGCTGGAAGTGGTGCCTGACCGCGTTGCCGAACTGATCACTGGGAGTACGCCGATGATCATGCTGGGCATGGGCGCCGGGCCGCATGCCGACGCGCAGTATCTGTTCAGCGAGGACGTGCTCGGCCACACATCCGGCCACAAGCCGCGCCATGCCAAGACCTACCGCAACTTCGCCGCCGAGTATGAGCGGCTGCAGCACGAGCGCATCGCCGCCTATCGCGAATTCATCGCCGACGTCCAGACCGGCGCCTATCCCGAGCCACAGCACGTGGTTCAGATCACTGATGACGAGTTCTCCACCTTCAGGACCGCTCTCAGGCTTTAGGAAGCCAAGATACTCAACAGGCCGCGAGATTCTCTTGAAGGTCAGCTATCTCCGCTACGGCCACAAAAGCGGACGATCTGTTTTCGGCCCCATTCACGAAATCAGCAGCTCGACGTAGATGCCCGTCCCTGGCGTTATCATCACCTTCAGGCAGCACAGTAGAAGCTTCTTGCCAGCCATCGGGACACCTTTGAGCGAGGCGCAGTTGGTCGACTGGGCGTAGCAATCTCTTGGATGGGACAAAAAGATTGAAAGCATTGGAACAGATTTGAATGCCGGATGGTCCCACCGGATTCTAACTTGTTGATTGTGTTCGTTTTCCAAGCGTCCTCCGGGCCCACCATTGTCGTATAGTAACTGATTGATTTTATTGAATTTTCTTGAGATTTCCTCGTAACTAGGCCTCGAACCCCCTCAGATTTCGAGCATCGGAAAGCCATGGCGGACACGGCCTCTCGGTCCACTTCGGCTATCGGCTGACAGTCCTTTCGGCAATGCGCGAGGCAAGCCGCCCAGCGTCACCACGGCTCTTCTTGGACTTGAGCCTCACCTTTGGGCGAGGCACACCTTCGTGTCAGCTCCCCGCAGGACTGGCCTGGTGGTCCATAATCCAATCATGGAGACTGCGAGAGAAGGTTCGCGGCACAATGAGGTCGCATGCGGTCTTGCCGGTGCGCAGCAAGAGCACTGGTACATGGTGGAAGGATGTCTGCACGGCCCGGCCCGGAGCGGCGGCCGGCGCATGCCAGTCGACGGCCATGCAGGTTGAGAGAACGCTCGAGATGTCGACCCCGGCCAGGCCGAACCGCACGCGACCTTCGCCAAGACAAACCGAACAGCCGAGATCCGGATCAATGGCGAGAGTCGGCGCCTGCGTCCCGTCGTCGAGCGCCAGCCACAGGCGGCGGGGTGCAATGCGGATGACGAGAAGGCTCTGGTGGCGAACCGTCTCTCCGACCGAAGCGGGGAGTTTTGCACCGAGCGACGCCGAAAGGCTCGATTCGAATTGGCTCAGCGTTCCGTCCCAGCCTTCGACCTGGATGAGCGGGCAATCGGCCACGGAAAGGGTGAAATCCGAGCTAGCCACGCAGCCGTTCTCCTTGCGGATCGAGGAATATCGGCGAGACGACGCGGGCTCGCACTGTCTCAGCCTTCATGGGGTAGACGGCCACGACCTCGCTTCCCTCGGTCGCGAGGTCGCCGGCAAGCAGCGCCAGCCCGACATAGCGGTCACGTTCGGGGCTGAAGGTGACGGAGGTGACGCGCCCCCACCCATGACCTGCTGCTTTCTCGCCCGGCCGGAACAGGACGGAGCCACCGCGCAGCCGCTTTCCGTCCTCCATGCATTCCAATCCGACCAGGCGTTGCCGGTCATGCGCGAGCAGGGCAGGGCGCCGCCGCAGCACATCGCCGACAAAGCCGCTGCGCTGGCCGACCATACGGCCAAGGCTGAGATCGTCGAGCGTCGTGCGCCCATCGATTTCAGGGCCCGCGACATGGCCTTTCTCGACACGCAGCGCACCGAGCGCCTCGATGCCGTAGGGCTTCAACTCCAGCGGCCCGCCCGCTTTGAGCAAGCAGCTCCAGAGTTGTTCACCGGCGGTTGCGCCGACATAGATTTCATAGGCGCGCTCGCCGGAATAGCTGAGACGCAGGATACGCAGCGCGCGGCCTCGCCATTCGCCCTCGTACGAGCCCATATGCGGCAGCGCTTCGTTAGAAACGTCGAGCGACGGAAACGCCGCCGCAAGCATCGCACGAGCCTCCGGTCCAGCGATCGACATTGCCGCCCATTCGTCGCTCACCGAGGAAACCGCGACGCGCAGTTCCGGCCATGCGGTATCCAGCAGGAATTCCAGCCGCGACAGCACGTCGGCGGCTCTGGCGGTCGACGTGGTCATGAAGAACCGGCTTTCCGCCAGCCGCGTCGTGGTGCCGTCGTCGAAGACAATGCCATCGTCGCGCAGCATGACGCCGTACCGGGCGCGGCCGACCTTAAGCTTGGCGAAGCCGTTGGCGTAGATACGGTCGAGGAAAATTGCGGCGTCAGGACCCTGGACGTCGATCTTGCCCAGGGTAGAGATGTCCATCAAGCCGGCAGCCTGGCGCACATGCCGCATTTCGGCGACATAGGCTTCGTTCACGTCGGCCCCGGACCGCCTATAGAACCAGGGCCGCATCCACAGACCGACTTCAAGCATCTCCGCGCCGTTCGCCAAATGCCAGTCATGCATCGGCGTGCGGCGGAACGGCTTGAAATGGTGGCCGGTGGCGCGGCCGGCGAGCGCGCCGATGGCGACCGGCGTGAAGGGCGGGCGAAAGGTCGTGGTGCCGGTCTCGGGGATTGTTGCGCCGCGCAAGGCGGCCATCGCGGACAGCCCCGGAAAATTGCTGGTCTTGCCTTGGTCGGTCCCCATGCCGAGCGTCGTGTATCGCTTCAGATGCTCGATCGACTCATAGCCTTCGCGGTGGGCGAGTTCGATGTCCTTTGTCGTCACATCCATCTGGAAATCGACGAACGCTTTTCCGCCTTGGGCGCACGGGACTTCGCGAAACGGGGTCGTGACGGTTTCGCCAAGATCGAGCTTCGAAGGAGCTGGTACTGGCGCCGACTTGCCACAGAAGGATGCCGCTTCGATGCCAGCACGATGGCCGTCCTCGTTAGCATCGGCGGTCGCATGGATTCCCATCATCGCGCCGGCGCCGAACTGGTTGGCCGGAAACGCACCTGGCACAAAGCCGCCGATGTCTTCGCGATATCGAGGCTTGACGCCCAGATGCGAAGCGAGGTGCACGGTCGGCGACCAGCCGCCGGACACGCAGACCAGATCGCAGGCAGCCTCGAATCGGCCGTCCGGTCCTTTGAGCGTTGCGCGCTTCACGCAATGGCCTCCGCGCAGGTCGAGAATACGTGTTGCGGTCCGCACCGCGACTCCGAGGCGTGTGGCCTCCACGGCAAGCGCCGGAGGGATAGTGGTGCGCCGGTCTGATATCGTCACCTCCGCGCCGGCCTTGGCGAGGTCGAAGGCCGTGCGCCAAGCGCCGTCATTGGTGGTGGCGACGATAACTTTCCTGCCCGGCAGAACAGCGAAACGGTTGAGATATATTCGGGCGGCGGAGGCAAGCATGACGCCGGGCAAGTCGTTGTTCGGGAACACCATCGGACGCTCGATGGCGCCGGTGGCGAAAACGACCGAGCGGGCGCGAAGCATGGTGACTATCTGCCGAGCTTGCCCCGAATACGGCGGACAGTCTTGGTTGCGTTGTTCGACCAGGCCTATGACATTGCCGTCGTAGATGCCGAAAGCGCTGGTCCGCTTCATCAACGTGACGGTTTCGAAGCTCTCCAGTTCGGCTTCGACCTGGCCCAGCCATGAGGCGGCTACGCTGTCGGACTGTTCGGCTAGAAGCTGGCCGCCGAGAAGGAAATCCTGCTCGATCAGCACGACCCGCGCGCCGGCCGCGGCGGCGGCGCGCGCCGCCGATAGTCCTGCCGGACCGGCGCCGATGATTGCAACATCGGCAAAGGCATGACGAACCTCATAGCGATCGGGATCCGGCTCGGTACCGGCCCGGCCCAGACCCGCCGCCCTGCGGATGAAATGCTCATAGACTTTCCAGGAACGCCGCGTCGGACCCATGAAGGTTTTGTAGTAGAAGCCGGCCGAAAGGAACGGTGCGAACAGACCGTTGGCGCTCTGCACGTCGAAGGCGAGCGACGGCCAGCGGTTCTGACTTTCCGCGGCCATGCCGTCGCCAAGTTCCAGCATCGTTGCCGGCAGGTTCGGCTCGCGCCTGCCGCCAGTTCCGAGCGTGACCAGCGCGTTCGGCTCCTCCGGCCCGGCGGAAAGAATGCCGCGCGGACGATGATATTTGAAGCTGCGCCCGACCAGGGTGACGCCGTTGGCGAGCAATGCGGATGCAAGCGTGTCGCCGCGATATCCGGCTAGTCCTTTGCCGTCGAAGCTGAATTCGATGGAATGGGAGCGATCGATGCGGCCGCCCTCTGGCAGCCGCTTGTTCCGAGCATTCATGCTTGCGACGTCCTGGCGAAGGCGACCGAAGAAATGACGTGGTTGCGCGTGTCGCGCTCGACCACCAGCCACTGGCGGCAGCCGGTCACGTGCTGCCAGAATTCGCGATGAAGGCCCGCCGGGTTTTTCCGGATATAGACATAGGCATACCAGGCCTCCGGGTCGGGATCGTCATGGGCCGGACGCCTGACGGAAGCATCGCCGCCATAGCGGAATTCGTCATGGTCACGCGGACCACAGCACGGGCATTCGAAGCGCAGCATTTTCTTCCAGCCTCCTATTGCAGCCAGGCGGAGGGGCCAGCGCCGGCCTCGTCCAGCGTGCGGCCAGTCCGGAAGCGGTCGAGCCCGTAGGCAGCGACCAAGGGATGCGGCTTGCCGGTGGCGATGGTATGGGCGAAGCACCAGCCAGAAGCCGGCGTTGCCTTGAAGCCGCCATAGCACCAGCCGCCGTTGAGATAGAGGCCGTCGATCGGCGTTGGGCAGATGATCGGACTGGCATCGGGTGTCATGTCCATGACGCCGCCCCAATGACGCAGCAGACGGATGCGCGAGATGCAAGGCATCAGCGCGATCGCCGCCTCCGCCACTTCGCGCACGACGCCGAGATTGCCGCGCTGGGCGTAGGAATTGTAGCCGTCGAGATTGCCGCCGAAGACCAACCCGCCCTTGTCCGACTGGCTGACGTAGAAATGATCGGCGCCATAGGCGACGACATGGTCGACCAGTGGCTTCAGCGGTTCGGTGACGAAGGCCTGCAGGACATGGCTTTCTATCGGCAGTTCAAGGCCGGCCTTGGCGCCGAGCGTGGATGTATGGCCGGCGACGGCGAGCCCGACCTTGCCTGCTCCGATCCGCCCTTTCGTCGTTTCGACGCCGACGATCCCGTTGCCATCGCGGATAAAGTCCGTCACTTCGCAATTCTGGATGATGTCGACGCCATGGCCATCGGCGGCGCGCGCATAGCCCCAGGCTACGGCGTCATGGCGCGCCGTGCCCGCGCGGCCCTGGAAGATGGCGCCATGGATCGGGAAGCGAGCCGTGTCGGAAAAATCGAGATAGGGCACCAGCCGACGCACGTCGTCGCGATCGAGAATATCGGCGTCGATGCCGTTCAGACGCATGATGTTCGCGCGGTGGCTGAAGCCGTCGAGCTGGTCGGCTGAATGCGCGGTGACGAGTTGGCCGCGCTGCGAGAACATGACGTTGAAGTTCAGCGCCCGCGACATGCCCTCCCAGAGCTTCATCGAGAATTCGTAGAACTGGGTGTTGCCGTCGAGCAGGTAGTTGGAGCGGATGACGGTGGTGTTGCGGCCGACATTGCCGCCGCCGATATAACCCTTCTCCAGGACGGCGACATTGCGGACGCCGTGGTTTTCGGCGAGGTAGAATGCGGTGGCGAGGCCGTGTCCGCCACCGCCGACGACGATCACGTCGTAAGACGGTTTGGGCTCCGCCGCCCGCCAGGCGCGCTGCCAGTTCTTCTGGCTGGATAGCGCATTGCGGAAAATCGAGAATGCCGAGTAGGGTGCCATGCGCGCGGCCTACCGAATGATCGGGCCGGTCGGAGTGCGGGTCAGCACTTCGGCGCCCGCGTCGGTCAAAAACACGGTGTTGGAGACGAAGTCGTCGCCGCGGCCGGTGCCCATCAGCCAGGACAGGATGTGGAAGCTCATCCCCGTCTCGATTTCGAGATCAGAATCGTGCCGGAGCCCGGTCACCGAATTGCCGCCGGTCCATGAGGGCGGCTGGCCGGCACCGACGAGATAGCCGCAGTGATGGCGGCGATAGTGGGAAAGGCGGGCTTCGTCGACGACAGCCTGCCAGGCGGCATAGACATCGCGCGCCTTGGCCCCCGGACGCAGCGTCTTGACGACCGCGTCGAACGCCCTGGCGGTCACTTCGGCCATCCTGGCATCCTCGTCGCTGATGTGGCCGATACGGACAAGCCGGCCGAGCGGTGCGTGGTAGCGCGAGATACAGCCGGACAGTTCGACGAAGACCGGCTCGCCCTTGCGATAGATACCGTCGCCCCAAGTCGTGTGCTCTTCGCCCAGTCGCGCTGCCGGGCGGATGAAAGGGCCAAAGCCTGGCGCATGGCCGCCGGCGCGGATCATCGCCGAAACACATTGGGCGGCGACCTCCTGTTCGGCGGCGCCCTCCGAAATCGCCGCGATCGCGGCTCCGGCGGCGGCGTCGGTCACTTTTGCGGCCAGCCGCATCAGGGCTTGTTCCTCGGCGCTCTTCACCCGCCGCATCCTGTCGACCAGGCCGGAAACGTCGCTCCACTTGGCATCGACTTGCGTCTGCAAGGCCACGGCAAGCCCATGACTCAAGCCCGCCGTCCAGCATTCAAGGCCGAGCCGCTTGCCGGAGAGGCCGAGTTCCGCCAGCACACGCGCGGCAAGATCAGCCGCTGTTTCGCTATCGGAATGGCCGCGGAATTCCGCCGCCGTCACCTGCTTCTCGATCGTCACCCTTTCCATCGAACGGGTGACGAGGACAGGTTTTCCCTGGAGCGGCACGATCAGCAGGTGAGGGGCGAAATAGCCCCAGTGGTCGAGCCCGGTAAGATAGAAGACGTTCTCCGGCGAAGCGAAGACCGCCGCGTCGAGTTCGCGCTCGGCCAGGACTTTGCGGATCCTCGCGAGGCGGCCGGCGATTTCGGTTTCGGAGAAGGGATTGCGGTCCATCGGGCATCCTCATGCGTGCTGTTGCCGGCTTTGTCGCCGTCATGGTCTTTCGGCAGGTCCGGCTTCCCCCCGCCGCGATTACTCCGGTTGCGTGAATGTTCCCGCGTTCGTCACACCTGCCTTCTGGGTATGCTGTCGTCCTACTGAGTTGGCCAAATTTGCCTAAATTGTGCACATCTCGACGGAAGCTTGGCCTCTATTCGGCCAAATTTCCTTGAATTCAGTGTCTTTGCTTGCACAATCTCTATTGCAGTTGTATACGTCTGGTCAAGCGCGTTTCAGCCTCGAAGAAGGTCGTTGCGCTGGGAACCATCATCGGTAGTTCAACGGGAGAAAAGCATGTTCAAATCATCGATATCGCGTCGTATCGTCGTCAAGGCGGCGGCCTGTCTTGCGCTTGCCGCCACGTCACTGGCGTCGTTGCCCGCCCATGCGGAGACCACCCTCGAACGGGCCAAGAAGGACGGCTACATCCGCGTCGGCTTCGCCAACGAGGCACCGTTCGGTTTCGCCACGCCCGACGGCAAGCTGACCGGCGAGGCGCCGGAAGTCGCCAAGGCGGTGCTCGCCAAGATGGGCATCCCGCAGGTCGACGGCGTGCTGACCGAATTCGGCTCGCTCATCCCGGGTCTCAAGGCTGGTCGCTTCGACATCATCGCGGCCGGCATGTTCATCAACCCCAAGCGCTGCGCCGAGATCAATTTCTCCGAGCCGTCCTATGGTATTGGCCAGGCCATGCTGGTGGCCAAAGGCAACCCCAAGGGCGTGAAGGACTATTCCAGCATCAAGGACAATCCGGATCTCAAGCTGGCTGTGATGGCCGGCGCCGTCGAAGGCGGCTATGCCAAGGACGCCGGCGTCGGCGCCGGGCAGATCGTCGCTTTGCCCGACCAGTCCAGCCTGGTTGCCGCGGTCCAGTCGGGCCGCGCCGACGCTGCCGCGCTGACCGCGCTTTCGATCGCCGACATGGCCAAGAAGGCCGACGGCGTGGAATCGACCAAGCCATTCGGCGAGGTGGCCGGCAAATCGGTGAAAGGCCATGGCGGTTTCGGCTTCCGCAAGGAAGACACCGATCTGCAGGAAGCCTTCAATGCCGAGCTGAAGAAATTCCTCGGCTCACCTGAGCATCTCGCCCTGGTTGAGCCGCTGGGCTTCGGCAAGGACTACCTGCCGAACAAGACCACCGCGGATCTCTGCGCCGGGAAATAGGGTTCCCAACTGCTGGCGGCGCGAAGGCGCCGCCTCTTTTTTGGAGGCGCAGATGGGAATTGGCACGCTTGTGGCGATGCTGGCGGCTGCTCTCGCGGTCATCGGTGTCCTGGCGACCCAGCAGGCCTACAGCCTGTTTATGCCCGGCCTGCTGCAAGGGGCGGTCCTGACAATCGAGATCGCCATCCTTGGCAGCCTGCTCGCGATCGTCATGGGCGTGCTTGCCGCGCTAGCCAGGCTGTATGGCCCGGCGCCGGTCAGATGGCTGGCAACGGTGTATGTCGAGATCTTTCGCGGCACCTCGGCTCTGGTGCAACTCTTCTGGCTGTTTTTCGTGCTGCCGCAATTCGGCGTCACGTTCAATGCGTTTCTGGTGGCGGTCGTGGCGCTTGGCCTGAACGTCGGCGCCTACGGATCGGAGGTGGTGCGTGGCGCGATCCTGTCTGTCGCTCGCGGCCAGTGGGAGGCATGCACGGCGTTGAATATGAGCCGTGCCCAGATGCTGAGGCGGGTTATTCTGCCGCAGGCTTTCGTCGCCATGATCCCGCCTTGGGGCAATTTGTTCATCGAGCTTCTCAAATCGACGTCGCTGGTCTCGCTGATCACGCTCTCCGACCTCGCCTTCAAGGCGCAGCAGATGAACCAGAATACGTTCAAGACCATCCCGATCTTCACGCTCGTCCTGCTGATGTACCTCGTCATGTCGCTGGTCCTCACCATCGGCATGCGGCTTCTCGAAAGACGTGCATCGGCCGGTCTGGCGCGGGGGAAGGCAGCATGATCTGGGACTGGAGCTTCACCCTCGAAATCCTGCCGGTGCTGGCGCACGCGGCAATCGTCTCCGTCGAGGCGACGCTGATCGGCTTCGTTCTGGCCGCCACCCTCGGCCTGGTGCTGGCGGTTGTGCGCATAGCCGTGCCATGGACCGGCTGGACGATTTCGGTGCTGGTAGAGTTGATCCGTTCGACACCGCTGCTCATCCAGATATTCTTCATCTATTTCGTCTTCCCGAAGTTTGGGCTGGTGCTCGATGCCTTCACCGCCGGGGTGCTTGCCATTGGCATCCACTACGCCGCCTATTGCTCCGAGGTTTATCGCGCCGGTTTCGACAACATCCATCGCGGGCAGTGGGAGGCCTCGATCGCGCTCAATCTTTCGGCCTGGACGACGTTTCGCGACATCATCATCCCGCAGGCGATCCCGCCGATCGTTCCGGCTCTTGGCAATTACCTCGTCGCCCTGTTCAAGGAGACGCCGCTGCTCTCCGCGATCGCCGTGATGGAGCTGATGCAGACCGCCAAGATCATCGGCTCCGACACCTTCCGCTACACCGAGCCGATAACGCTGGTCGGCCTGTTCTTCCTTGCCATGAGCCTGGTTTCAGCCGCGCTCATCCGCGCTCTCGAACGCCTGCTCAACCGGAGGACCATGCGATGACCGACCAACCGATGGTCCGTTTCGAAAATGTCTCGAAACGCTACGGCGCGCTGACCGTTCTCGACGAGCTCAATCTTGAAATCGCGCGTGGCGAAAAAGTCTCCGTCATCGGCCCATCCGGCTCCGGCAAGACGACCGTGCTGCGCATGCTGATGACGCTGGAGACGATCAACGATGGCGTCATCTGGGTCGAGGGCGAGCCGCTGACCCACATGAAGAAGAACGGCAAACTTGTGCCTGCCGACCTTGCCCATATTCGCCGCATCAGGGCGAAGATCGGTATGGTGTTCCAGTCCTTTAATCTCTTCCCGCACATGACGGCAATGGCCAACTGCATCGAGGCGCCGATGACGGTGCTCGGCATGAAGCGGACGGAAGCAGAAGCACGGGCGGCCGAGCTTCTCGACCTGGTCGGGCTATCCCAGAAGAAGGACCACTACCCGTCTCAGTTGTCTGGTGGTCAGCAGCAGCGCGTGGCCATCGCCAGGGCGCTGGCCATGCGGCCCAAGATCATGCTGTTCGACGAGGTAACGTCGGCGCTCGACCCGGAGCTTGTCGGCGAAGTGCTGCAGGTGATAAGGCAGATCGGTCGCGAGCACGATCTGACCATGCTGATGGTCACCCATCAGATGGGCTTCGCCAAGGAGTTTTCCGATCGCGTCTGCTTCTTCTACCAAGGCAAGATCTGCGAGCAGGGGCCGCCAGGCGAACTGTTCGGAGCGCCGAAGAATGAACGAACACGGCAGTTCCTGCACGCTGTCCTGGAGGCTGGATGACGCTTGAGACGGATGCCGCGCCCATGGTAGCAGCCGACCCGCAGCCGCGCCCGCTTTCGGCGCGCGAGCGGTTCGAGCGCATCTACCGCATCTTGCGCGACCGCATCTGTCTGCTCGACTATGCACCGGGAAGCCATCTTTCCGAGGAAGAGCTGGCTCAGGAATTCGAGATCAGCCGGACACCGGTTCGACGTGTGCTGGCGCGCCTCGAATCCGAGGGTCTCGTCCAATCCGTCCACGGCGTCGGCACGATCGTCACCGATGTCGATATCGAGGAATTGCAGCAGGTTTATCACCTGAGGCTGGAACTGGCGCTCCTCGTCGGCAAGCTTTCGCCGATCCCGCGCACGGCGGAGGATCTTGATCGGATTCGAGCGCTCATCACGCGCTGTGATTCCGATATTCTCAACCCCGACCAGCGCGCCTTCCTTCGCCTTAACATGGATTTCTTCTACGAACTTACCGCGATGACTGGCAATCAGCCACTGCGCGAGATCAGCGAGCGCCTGTATTTTCAGGTGGCGCGGGTCGTTCTGAAGATGATGCCGCAATTGGGTCTTGTCGAAGAATTCACTGCCTTCCGCCGGGAGATGGAGGAAGTCCTTGCCGCGGCGGAAATCGGAGATTGGGAATCGATCGGCCACATAAGGCGCGCTCATATCTCGATGAGCTTTCGCCGCATGATGCGCCATGTCGGTGAGGCCACCGATTTGGACAGCGCCAAGTAATCCGCTCATTGATCAGCGATCGATCTCGCCGAACACGATGTCGAGGGATCCGATGATTGCGGCGACATCGGCGATCATGTGAACCCTGGATAGGACAGCTGCGGAACCAGCATTGTTGCGGGGCGATGCGATTATCTAATGAACAGGACTGCCTCGGAATGCGATGCATCACGCCCTCTCGTAAGTGCCGACAAGTTCGGCCTGTGCGATCACATGTGGCTTTGCCCGATCCAATATGTCGGCGACCTTGGCTTTCTCGCCACAATGCAGCGTTTCGACATCGAGGGCCGCGAGGCGGAAATGATAGTGATGGACACCGTGGCCCTTGGGTGGCTGCGGTCCATCGTAGCGCGGGTTGCCAAAATCATTGACGCCATGGCCAAGGCTTTCGGTCCTGGCGCCAGCCGTCGTACCCTCCGGCAAGCGGTCGCGTTCCGCAGGGATGTCGTAGATGCCCCAATGGCGGAAGATCCCGGAGGGAGCGTCGGGATCCTCCACGACCAAGACGAAGCTTCGAGTGCCCTGAGGCGCTTCCTTCCAGGTCAGCGGGGGCGACAGGTTCTCCCCGTCACGCACATATTCATCCGGAATCCTGTCGCCGTTCCGGAAGGCCGGACTTTCAATCGAAAATGCCATGACGTTCACCTCAATCGCGGTGATTTTGAGCGTTCGCGTCGTCCTTGGATTTACTCGGAACGTCGGGGCCTGGAGCGAGTTCCAATAGGATCGACAAAAGCTCCAGGCGGGGGCCTCTCGCGGCCAGCTTGGGATTGCCTCGAAGTCGGTCGAGGCGGAAACCGCGCATTTTGGACTAAAGCTCATGACCGTTCGTCGAATTCACGAACATGATTGATCCTCCTGGTCAGAACCGCACATCCGCGTGGGAAGCTCCGCCAGTGCTCCCGCTGCCGACCCATCCTCATTCCGGACATAAGAACTACCGCTCAGGGCAATTGTTTCATTGCTCCAGAAAATAGCGCGCCTGGAGACGAGGTTTTGATGTTCCGCATAACCGCTTCTGCCGATCCGCGAGCGTCTGGCCGCCGGCAAGACAGGCGCGCTCAGTGCCGGAACAATCTGGATTCTGCGGTGTTCGGTTCGGAAAAGCCGGAAGTGGGTGCACCGAATTGGGTGAACGATACAAATGGACTGGATCGATGAGGGTTGCCCAAGTCGCACCCTTAACAGAAAGCGTTCCCCCAAAACTCTATGGTGGTACCGAGCGGATCGTGTCGTATCTTGCCGAGGAGCTTGTCCATCGCGGTCATGAGGTCACGCTTTTCGCAAGTGGGGATTCGCACACCTCGGCGCGGCTGGTAAAATGCTGCGACCGGGCCTTGAGGCTTGATCCGACCGTTTTGGATCCCATTCCTCATCACATTGTAATGCTCGATCGCGTTCGGCGGGTTGCCGACGAGTTTGATGTTATTCATTTTCACACTGATCTGTTGCAGTTCCCTCTGCTCAATACCCTCCAAACTCCTGCGCTCACGACCCTGCATGGACGTCTTGATCTTCCTGACCTGCATCCGTTCTATCAAAGCTTTCCCGACGTGCCGCTGGTATCGATATCTGAAGAACAACGTCGCCCGATGCCGCCTGTCAACTGGGCCGGAACAGTCTATAATGGACTACCGCGCGATCTACTGCCGATGACGGTGCATCCCTCGGGCGATTATCTGGCGTTTCTCGGCCGTATTTCTCCGGAAAAAGGTCCAGAGACAGCGATCGAGATCGCCACGCGTGCTGGCATGACATTGAAGATCGCGGCCAAAATCGACAAGCAGGACAGGTTATTTTGGGAGAACGTAATCTCGCCCATGATCGCCACACATCCCAATGTGGAATTCCTCGGCGAAATAGATGAACACCACAAGGCTGATTTCCTTGGCAACGCCCGGGCACTGCTTTTTCCTATAAACTGGCCCGAGCCCTTTGGGTTGGTGATGATCGAAGCCATGGCGTGCGGAACCCCCGTAATCGCGTTCGATCGAGGCGCGGTATTCGAGGTGATTGACCATGGGGTCTCGGGCTTTGTCGTAAGAACTGTCGACGAGGGAATTGAGGCGATAAGATCGGCCGGCAATTTGGATCGGCGACGGATCCGGGCTGTTTTCGAAGAACGGTTCTCGGCCGAGCGTATGGCATTCGACTACGTGTCGATTTATGATCGCCTTGTCGCGCTATCATCAGGCGCTGCGATGGCTCGCGCCAGGGGCGCTCAAGTGTCAGCTGAAGTTAGAGGTCTCAGCGATGCAATCCGTGAGTGCTGAAGCGATCTCCCATGCACCTTTTCCCGGGGGATCTGGCGTTACGCATCTTGCCCAGCTTTTCGTCCCCTCACTGCAGGAGCGCCGGCCCCGCACACTCAAGCATGACGACATTTTCGGCGTCTTCGACCGTAACGGCGACGTCCTCTCGGGACCTGGTAGCCCGGATGGGATTTATTATCGCGACACACGCTATCTCTCGCATCTTGGTCTGACAATCAATGGCGCCAGGCCTATGCTGCTCAGTTCGACATTGCGCGACGACAATGCGACCTTGACTTGCGATCTAACCAATCCAGACATTTTCGATGCTGAAGGCGTTCGCGTGCTGAAGCACGACTTAATTCATCTCCGCCGGTCACGATTACTGTGGGGCGCCCGATGCTTCGAGCGGCTGGCTGTGCGCAATTTCGATGAAGTTCGGCATCGTCTCCAGCTTGAACTGGTTTTCGCATCCGATTTCGCGGATCTGTTCGAAGTCCGGGGCACGCCGCGGCCCCATCGCGGAGAGGATTGTCAACCGGACGTGGCCGGTAACCGGGTCGCGCTTGCTTACGTGGGCTTGGATGGCGTGCGCCGCGCTACCATTTTGTCCTTCGATCCCGTGCCGGCGACCCTCACCGGCGAACAGGCCACGTTTGTGATAGAACTCGCACCTCACGAGACACATTCGCTTTTCCTGGATGTCGGCTGTGACAAGAAGGAAATCGGCGACGAGTCGCCTCGCCGCACCTTTTTTATTGCGCTTCGCGATGCGCGGCGGGCACTGCGTCATTCCACATCGAAGGCCGCCGTCATAACGACCTCCAACGAAATCTTTGATGAGGCGGTGCACCGAAGTGTGTCGGACCTCTACATGCTGATCACACAAACACCTGAGGGACCCTATCCCTATGCTGGCATTCCATGGTTCAGCACCGTGTTCGGGCGTGACGCTCTCATCACTGCCATAGAGATGCTTTGGCTGGACCCCTCGATAGCACGCGGCGTGCTCCTCTATCTCGCAGCCAATCAGGCAACCGAGCTGGATCATGTGTCGGATGCGGAACCTGGCAAAATCCTTCACGAGTTGCGGCATGGCGAAATGGCGGTGCTTCGGGAGGTACCGTTCCGCCGATATTATGGCAGCGTCGACTCAACGCCCCTCTTCATCATGTTGGCAGGTGCCTATCTGGAGAGGACAAGCGATCTCGACACATTGCAGCGTCTGATGCCCAATATCGAAGCTGCTCTCGCTTGGATCGACGATTACGGTGACCGCGACAAAGACGGCTTCGTTGAGTACCAGCGGTTGACGCCCGATGGTTTGGCAAACCAGGGTTGGAAGGACAGCAGCGATTCTGTTTTTCACGCGGACGGAACACTTGCGAAGGGATCGATCGCACTCGCCGAGGTGCAAGCATACGTCTACGGAGCGTGGTGCGCGGCGGCCGCGATCTCTCGTCGGCTCGGCAATTCGGCGCGAGCCAACAAGCTCGAAGCCAAGGCATCGGACCTGCGCGATCGCTTCGACGTCTGCTTTTTCGACGAGCAACTCGGCACATATGTGCTTGCGCTCGACGGGGACAAGCGCCCCTGCAGGGTACGTTCGTCAAATGCCGGTCATACACTTTTCACCGGTCTCGCGCGTGCCGAGCGAGCAAAGTCTGTGGTGCAGAGTCTCACGGAGCGCGCCTTTTTTACAGGCTGGGGTATCAGAACCATCGCTGCGACAGAGGCCCGCTACAATCCAATGAGCTATCATAATGGCTCTGTCTGGCCGCATGACAACGCGCTGATCGCCGCCGGCTTCGCTCGCTATGGCTTCCGACATGAAGCTGCAAAGATATTCGAAGGTCTGTTCGCCGCCTCGACATATCTCGATCTGCGCCGCTTGCCAGAACTATTCTGCGGCTTCCCTCGCCAAAGTGCCCAAGCGCCGACCTTCTATCCGGTCGCTTGCAATCCCCAGGCGTGGGCGGCCGCTGCGCCCTTGCTTTTCGTCCAAGCTTGCCTCGGCCTCGAATTCGATCCGAGATCGCAGTTTGTCGTTTTTGACGCTCCTGTCTTGCCGAGATTCCTGGATCAAATCGTCCTGAGGCGGCTTTCGCTGGGTGCCGGATCGGTGGACGTGGCGCTCCGTCGTACCGGCTCTCAGGTAGTCGTTGACGTTCTTGGCCGCACTGGATCAATCAGAGTCGTGGCGAAGAGCTGATCAACGGCGTCTCATCAGGCCCCTAACCCTCTCAGCGGTCTTGTTCACTTCACAAGCGGCGGGCCCGGCAAGAATTCCGGACCCGCCTTCATTACCGCCTCAGCTTGTCAGTTTCTCTGTCCAATCAGCTCTTGATTTCGATGCGCTTGACCTGCGATTGCGCCTTCTCCGTCTTGGGCAAGGCCACGGTCAGCACACCGTTCTTGAAGCGGGCTTCGACCTGGTCTCCGCGGACTTCATACCCGAGCGGAATGCGGCGCTCGAAGCGGCCGTAGTAGCGCTCCGAGAACTGCCTGTCCTTGTCTTCGGTTTCGGATTGCTTCTCGCCCTTGAGCGTCAGCACACCGTCTTCGAGCAGTACCTCGATATCCTTCTCCTCCAGCCCGGGCACCTCGGCGGTGACCTTTATCTGTTTCTCGCTGTCGGAGATCTCGACGCTCGGCCAATTTCGGCCGAACGCGGTCCTGCCGAACGACGGCATGCCTGTGCCGAAGCCGCGGAAAACATCGTCGAACAGCCTGTTCACTTCTCGATGCAGCGACAGGAACGGGTCGCGCTCACCGTCGCGGAAAAGGCTGGGGGCCCGGTCGCCATTGCCGCGGCCCCAAGGAATCAGATCACGGACACTCATGATTTTCTCCTTTCGGTCGTTCGGTGACAAAGTCATCCGACGGTGCCGGGCATTGCCCGGCACCGTGCGGAGATTTCAGGCGACCTTCTTCTCGGCCTCGATCTGCTTCGTCCCACCCTTGGGCAGCGTCGTGTCGGCTGCGATCTCGATCTTGCGCGGCTTCATCTCTTCAGGAATCTCGCGCTTGAGATCGATCGTCAGCAGACCATTGACCAGGGCAGCGCCCACAACCTTGACGTGGTCGGCCAGTTCGAAGCGACGCTGGAAGGCACGCCCGGCGATGCCGCGATGCAGGTACTGGCTGTTGTCGCCGCCTTTATCGTCGCCAGTCTTCTGACCAGACACCACGAGCATGTTCTGCTCCTGGGTGAGGGTCAGTTCGTCCTGCGAGAAGCCGGCCACCGCCATCGTAATGCGGTAATCGTCCTCGCCGTTCTTGGCGATGTCATAGGGAGGCCAGTTGTCGATCGTTTCGATGCGGCTGGCGGCATCCAGAGCGTTCAACATCCGGTCGAAGCCGATGCTCGATCGGAACAGGGGAGAAAAGTCGAAAGCGGTTCTCATGACTATATCCTCCATTGAGCAACATAGGAGGAGCGCCAAGGAAGCGGCGCCCCTTGACTTGCCGACCCGTTGGGCGTCGGCGAAATCGATTTGGTAATTCGCCTTTTTTCCGTCAAGAGCTGTTCGCTAAAATTTGTTCCCCCGGAACGGCAGATGGTTCGCGGGCGTTGATCCCTGGATCACCCGGAGGGAATCGTACATGCGCACGGCTTTGACAAAGGACGACGTGACTTCAGTGCTCGGTCCAATCGAGGAGGCTACCGTCGCGGAAATCATTGCAACCGGCGCCTCCGCCGAGGAGCTTCGCGAAGCCTGGGCGTGGCTCAATGAAGACGAGGCGTTGATGAGCGAAGGACGGCCGCTGCCCGGGACCCGCGTGGCCGCCTTGATCGGCCTGCTGGAGCCGGATGACGAGGAATAAGGGATCCGAAGCGTGCGATGAAGCCATCGGTGGTAGGGTCGGGAGCGCCCGGTATGGGTTGTAGCAAGACGGAACAATGCGGAAGCATTGACGTTTCCGGCCTACGAAAAATTCCGCCGATCCGCTCAGTGGTCAGCGATCGATCTCGCCGAAGACGATATCGAGGGATCCGATGATTGCGGCGACATCGGCGATCATGTGACCCCTGGATAGGAAATCCATTGCCTGCAGGTGGGCAAAGGACGGCGCACGTATCTTGCATCGATAGGGAACATTGCCTCCGTTCGAAATCAGATAGACGCCAAATTCCCCTTTCGGCGCTTCGACGGCGGCGTAGACTTCTCCTGCCGGCACACGAAGGCCTTCGGTATAAAGCTTGAAATGGTGGATGGTCGCTTCCATCGATCGCTTCATCTTGGCGCGCGGTGGCGGTGTGATCTTCTGGTTCGGAATCGCCACGGGCCCTTGGCCTTCGGGTGCGCGCAGCTTTTCCAGGCATTGCTTCATGATCCGGACCGACTGGCGCATTTCCTCCATGCGAACCAGGTAACGATCGTAACAGTCTCCGTTCTTGCCGACGGGAATATCGAAATCCATCTCGGGATAACATTCGTATGGCTGTGCCTTGCGCAGGTCCCATGGCGCCCCGGATCCGCGTACCATCACGCCGGAGAAGCCCCAGGCCCAGGCGTCATCGAGGCCAATCGCGCCAACATCGACATTGCGTTGCTTGAAAATACGACTGTTGGTGAGCAGGCCGTCAAGATTGTCGCAGACCTTGAGGAACGGGTCGCAAAAATCCCAGATGTCGTCAAGAAGCGCGGCAGGCAGGTCCTGGTGCACGCCTCCAATCCTGAAATAATTCGCATGCATACGGGCGCCGGAGGCGCGCTCGTAGAAGACCATCAACTTCTCACGCTCCGCGAAACCCCAGAGCGGCGGCGTCAGGGCGCCTATGTCCATGGCCTGGGTCGTGACGTTGAGGAGATGCGACAGAAGCCGGCCGATTTCGCAAAACAGAACGCGGATAAGTTGCCCACGCCTTGGCACCGATATTTGGAGCAATTTCTCGGCGGCGAGGCAGAAGGCATGCTCCTGATTCATCGGCGCGACGTAATCCAACCGGTCGAAATAAGGCAGGGCCTGCAGATAGTTCTTGTACTCTATGAGCTTTTCAGTGCCGCGATGGAGCAGGCCGATATGTGGATCGGCACGGTCGACGATCTCGCCATCCAGTTCCAGCACCAACCGCAGAACCCCGTGGGCCGACGGATGCTGCGGTCCGAAATTGATGGTGAAGTTGCGAACAGCGGCTTCGGCCATGGCGGCTCTCGGCGATATCTGCGTTTCATTGCTTCACGGCGCGACCGCATCGTTCGGGGTGCCGATCAGGTTGTGGTCTGGATGATCAGGGTCAGCGTGCCATCGCCATCGATGTTGGCGGCCACGACCTGTGAAGAGTTGAGCCCGTTCGCCCTCAGCGCCGTTGTTGCCTGGGGCGATGCATCGATGGAGTTCTGCAGCCGCAGGAGATCTTCCGCAGTGGTCT
Organism: Mesorhizobium salmacidum (SeqCode); assembly: GCF_037179605.1. NCBI lineage: Bacteria > Pseudomonadati > Pseudomonadota > Alphaproteobacteria > Hyphomicrobiales > Phyllobacteriaceae > Mesorhizobium > Mesorhizobium salmacidum (SeqCode). Next base: position 22,187 of record NZ_JAPYKS010000026.1, on the reverse strand, counting down.
GGGTAATCACGGCTTCCGCCTGCGCTTTGATTTCCGCAGGCAGATCCTCGACGGCGACAACGGCAATATTGGTGAAATTCTGGTCAGCAGCCCCTTGCCCGGGCTGCGGTGTCTGGTCCGGCTGGGGCTCCAAGGGTGTTATCTGAGGAACAGGCGTCATCCGGGGAACCTGCGGGTTGATGGCTTGCCCGTAGAGGGACTGCGTGACGGCCGCTCCGGAAAGCGCGGCAACTATCATCAACATCCGCATCGTCGTTCCCTGGATTATTTCGAAACGTCGAAGACAACCCTTGTGCCGGGCGATGGTTCCGTACGCACGACGGCCGCTGGGCAATTTCAGTCGTTTCCAATTGTTCAATCGTTTCCGCTTGCTGCCAATTTGGCCTTGCTCGGGCGCCAAGCCGCTCCAGTTAAATCCAGCGAACCGAGGCTGGAGACTGGGTGATGGACAACAAGACCGCCGCGACGACGCAGGTGATCAGCCTCGAACGGATCGACCTCATGAACCGCTACTGGCGCGCCGCGAATTACATCTCGGTTGGCCAGATCTATCTGCTCGACAATCCGCTGCTGCGCCAACCCTTGAAGGCCGAGCATGTGAAGCCGCGGCTGCTTGGCCATTGGGGCACGACGCCGGGGCTCAATTTCGTCTACCTGCATCTCAACCGGATTATCCGCGAGCGTGATCTCGATGTGCTGTTTATCTGCGGCCCAGGACATGGCGGTCCGGCAATGGTCGCCAACACCTGGCTCGAGGGCACCTATAGCGAGATCTACCCCGATATTGGTCAAGGCGAAGACGGCCTGAGAAAACTGTTCCGGCAGTTTTCCTTTCCAGGTGGAGTGCCAAGTCACGTGGCGCCAGAAACACCCGGCTCCATTCATGAGGGTGGAGAGCTCGGATATGCGCTGGTCCATGCTTTCGGCGCCGCATTCGACAATCCGGATCTGACAGTCGCCTGCATCGTCGGCGATGGCGAAGCCGAGACCGGTCCACTCGCCGCGGCGTGGCATTCAAACAAGTTCCTGAACCCGGCGTCGGACGGCGCCGTCCTGCCGATCCTGCACCTCAACGGCTACAAGATCGCCAACCCGACGATCCTCGGCCGCATGGACGACAAGGAGCTGCGCGACCTCTTCACCGGCTACGGCTACGAACCGTTCTTTGTCGAAGGCCATGAGCCGGTTGCCATGCACCAGGCGATGGCCGGGACGCTCGACACGGTGCTCGATCGGATCCATTCCATTCAAGAGCAAGCCCGACGTTCAGGATGGCATGGCGAACGCCCACGATGGCCGATGATCGTCCTGCGCAGCCCCAAGGGCTGGACTGGGCCGAAAGAGGTCGATGGCGAAAAAGTCGAGGGTTTCTGGCGCTCGCACCAGGTGCCGGTATCGAACGCCCGCGGCAATGACGAGCACCGCAAGATCCTCGAAACCTGGATGCGAAGCTACGAACCGGAACAACTGTTCGATAAGGATGGATATCTGCTGCCGGAACTCGCGGCCCTTGCCCCAGCTGGAACAAGGCGCATGGGCGCAACTCCATACGCCAATGGCGGGCTGTTGAAGCGCGACCTTGTGCTACCGGACTGGAAAAGCCTGGCACTCGAAGTGCCTCGGCCCGGGGGCGTCGTTGCCGAAGCGACACGGACTTGCGGCGGCTATCTTCGCGAGGTCTTTCGACTTAACGCCAAAGCGCGGAATTTCCGGCTGGTGGGACCGGACGAGACGTCTTCCAATCGCCTTGACGCAGTGTTCGAGGCCACGGATCGGATATGGATGGAGCGCATCGAACCTTACGACGTCCATCTTTCCCGCGACGGCCGCGTCATGGAAGTGCTGAGCGAGCATCTCTGCCAGGGGTGGCTGGAAGGTTATCTGCTCACCGGCCGACACGGTCTGTTCTCATGCTATGAGGCGTTCATTCACATCGTCGATTCCATGGTCAACCAGCATGCCAAATGGTTGAAAACTTCTGGCGAGCTTGCCTGGCGCAAGCCGATCGCCTCGCTCAATTACCTGCTTACCTCTCATGTATGGCGGCAGGATCACAATGGCTTCAGCCATCAGGATCCGGGCTTTGCCGACTTTGTCGCCAACAAGAAGGCTGACACGGTCAGGCTCTATTTCCCGCCGGATGCCAACACGCTGCTGTGGATTACCGACCATTGCCTGAGAACCTACAACCGCATCAATGTCATCACCGCCGGCAAGCAGCGGGCGCCGCAATGGCTGTCCATCGAAGACGCTGAAGCGCACTGCAAGGCCGGCGCAGGCATCTGGGAATGGGCCGGCACTGTTTCGAAAGGCGAGGAGCCGGATGTGGTGCTGGCCTGTGCCGGCGATGTTCCGACGCTGGAAACGCTGGCTGCGACGGACCTTCTTCGCTCCGCAATTCCCGATCTGAAAATCCGCGTCGTCAATGTCGTCGACCTGATGACGTTGCAGTCGAACACCGAACATCCTCACGGCCTCACCGACCAGGCTTTCGATGCGCTGTTCACGAAGACAAAGCCCGTCATCTTCGCCTATCATGGCTATCCCTATCTCATCCATCGCCTGACCTACCGTCGTGCCAACCATGACAACATGCATGTGCACGGCTTTCGCGAGGAGGGCACCACGACGACGCCATTCGACATGGTGGTGCTTAACGAACTCGATCGCTACCACCTCGCACTTGCCGCTATCGCACGCGTCCCGGGCTTGGCCGAAAGGGCGGAAAGCCTCGCCGCGGACCTTGACGGCAGGCTGGCAAGGCACAAGGCCTATGTCCGCGAGTACGGCGAAGACATGCCCGAGATCCAGAAATGGAGTTGGCCGGCTGCGAGCGGGGGAAAGGCTGGTCGATGAGCCAATCGATCCTGGCGCTGAATGCCGGCTCGTCCAGTGTCAAGTTCGCCCTATACGATCTTGCCTCGCCAGACGGCCAGCAGCTCGTTTCGCGCGGCACTCTGGATTTGGGCGACGAGCCCAGGCTCACCGCGAAAGCGGCCGATGGAACAGTGCAGTGCGACAGGCAGTTCACCGCGGACAATCCGCATGGGGCGGGCATAGGCGAAATACTGAGTTTGGTGCAGGGGGAACTTGGTGGAAGAAAACTGATCTGCGCCGGCCACCGTATCGTGCATGGCGGAAAGGAATTCAGCAAACCTGTCCGTCTGACGCCCGCCACCATCGAGGCACTGGACGGGCTGACCGCACTCGCGCCTTTGCACCAGCCTCGCAGTATCGCGCCGGTTCGCGCGATAGCTGCATTGCAGCCGGATCTGCCACAGGTCGGATGTTTCGACACCGCGTTCCACCAGACGATCGATCCGCTGGTGCGGCGCTTTGCCATTCCGCAAGACTATGAACGGGAGGGACTGCGGCGCTACGGATTTCATGGCCTCTCCTACGAATATATTGCTGGGCGGCTGAGCAAGATATCGCCCGCGCTCGCGGCGAAGCGGACAATCGTCGCTCATCTCGGAAACGGGGCGAGCCTTTGCGCTCTGCGCGAGGGCAAAAGCGTCGATACGACGATGGGCTTTTCGGCACTGGATGGTCTTGTCATGGGCACTCGGTGCGGCGCCATCGATCCTGGCGTGCTGTTGTATCTCCTGATGGAGAGGGGCATGACAGCGGACGAGTTGCAGACAATGCTCTATGAGAAATCCGGACTGCTCGGGGTATCCGGCATTTCGGGCGACATGCGCACGCTGGAGGCAAGCAGCGAGCCTCGCGCCCACGAGGCGATTGAGCTTTTCGCCTTTCGCGCCGCGAGGGAAGCAGCAGCGCTCGCAAACACCATGGGTGGTCTCGAATGTCTCGTATTCACCGCCGGCATCGGCGAACGCTCATCGTCGATCCGCAAGACGATCTGCGATAAATTGACTTGGCTCGGCATGGCGCTCGACGAGCCGGCCAATGACATCCATGCAGAGATCATAAGCCGTCCCGACAGCAAGGTGGAAGTGCGCGTGGTTGCAACCGACGAGGAGAACGTCATCGCGCGCCACAGCCGCGCGGTGATGCAGGTCTAAGGACCCGCGACTCAGTTGCGCGAGCTGGAGTCCTGTTCAACCTTGGTTGCGCTCGAGTGAACGTCCGGCCGATCCATCCGAAAGGTCGGGTAAGAAGTCATTCTTTTGGGTCGGGAAAACGCACCACCAATTTTTGCTCCGCCGCCGCCCAGGATTGTAGATGGTAGCGCCGCAGCAAAAGGATGCTCGCGCCGAATATCAACAGACCCAGGATCACACTGAGCGGGATCGCCGGGCCGATCACCGATGTCACGACCACGCTGGAAAAAACCCCGGCGATGGCACTGCTGATCACGCTCACCATTCCTGCGGCAGTCACGAAGAACTGCCATGGCGAAGATCTAAGACCCTTGTCGACGCGCACGGCCGACTGATCGTCATGAGTGGAATGGATCAGATAGTGCTCCATGACGGGCGCATGCTCGACGTAATAATGCCTTATCCGGGCCATGCCGCGCGCATGCACCATATCCTCAATGGCGACTTGCACCGCACGCACGAAAGTGACCAAACCCAGGAAATAAAGGCAAGGGAGCAAAATCAGGCTGAACAGCACGAACGGCCCTCCCATGCGGGTGACCTGGGCGACGAAGCCGAGGGCGATCGCGGCGCTTGAAACAGTGGTCAGGAACAGGTTCGCGCACTGGCTCGCTTCCTGAATCGTGGCCGCCCGTGCGGTCTGCAGAACAAAATGCTCTGTGGTCATGATCTGCAGGATTTGGGGATCGCTTTCATCCACCTTCGCCACCGTAGCCTCCTGGATGCCGCGCGGCGACGTCCCTTCAGAAGGAGGTCCCTATCGCTCCGATCAGAAGAAGTGACGCCGACCCAGCAGCGCACGTTGTCGGCCAGCCATAACCAAGGCGATCGGCCGCCCAGCCGCGGGGCCGATCTCTTCAAGGGTGATGTGGAGACCTCGGGTTCCGATCTTGCCAATCATGATTTGACCCAACGTCGCGCCGTTTGGATCGGTTCCAAATCCAAGATTGACCTGCCGCGCATATGGCAGGCGGAGAGGGGACTCCGGCTTGCTGTCAGGAGTTCGGCCTGGAAGCGGAGCCCCTTGGCAATGACGGGTGGTCGCTCCTCCAGGCGGCTTCGAGGACCATGCCTGGCTTCCAAAAACAGCGATCGAGTTGAACCTTCCGCCATCTCAGCTGTTTGGACACATGCCCCGGCTCTCCGCATGCCCGTAGCTCGCGGTGAGGGGGAAGAAAAAAGCCGACACGGGAGTACGATGATGGCGACCATGAAAGCCGTTCGCATCCATGAATTTGGCGGACCGGACGTTCTCTCACTTGAGGACGCTCCGTTTCCGCAGCCGCACGATGATGAGGTCTTGCTGAAGGTCCATGCCAGCAGCGTCAATCCGGTTGATTACAAAATCAGATCCGGAGGCGGAAAGAAGGACCAACTGCCGATGACGCTTGGCCGTGACGTTTCCGGCACCGTCGAACTCTGCGGCACGCGGGCGCACACGCTCAAAAAAGGCGATCCGTTCTATGCGATGCTGGGACCGGATCGCGGTGGCCAAGCTGAATATGTTGTGGTGAAGGCAATCGAAATGGCCGCCAAGCCACAGTCCGTGGACCACCTGCATGCGGCGGCGGTGCCGCTTGCAGCGCTCACCGCCTGGCAGGGGCTTTTCGACCATGGTGCACTGACGGCCGGGCAGCGCGTCCTGATCCATGGCGGGGCTGGCGGGGTCGGCCATTTTGCTGTCCAGCTGGCAAAGGCAAAGGGCGCGTTCGTTGCGACCACCGTTGCCGGCGAGGATCTCGAATTCGCGCGCTCGCTGGGCGCCGACCAGGCCATCGATTACAAAAACGAGCGGTTCGAGGATATTGTCGGCAAGGTTGATCTCGTCTTCGATCTGGTCGCTGGCGAGACGCAGGATCGCTCTTGGGCCGTCGTAAAGCCTGGCGGGATAATCGTGTCGACGCTGGCGGAACCGTCTATTGAGAGCGCACGCAAAGCCGGCGCCAGCGGCATTCATTACATGGCGAAGCCGAATGCAGCCCAGCTTGGCGAAATCGGCCGCCTTATTGACGAAGGCAAAGTGCGGCCGCACGTCGACGCGACCTTTCCGCTGCAGGAGGCCGCTGCCGCCGAAGCCTGGCTGGAAAACAAGCATGTGCGCGGAAAGATCGTGCTCGAAGTTGCGCCCTGATTTCGAGGCCAGATGTAGCCTGGGCTGTCCTTCACAAGCGCCTCAGTCTTCTGGCTCGTTCTGGTTGCCCTCCTTCTTCACAACGGCTACCTGCCGGAATCGACCGCTCTCGATCCTGTGCAAGGCCGTAACCGCGGCGCGATTATCGCCGTTGGGATCCCAGGAAATCTTTTGTTCGTACGCAATCCCCTGGCGATGTATCCCACGCAGCGCGTCCGCGACGCGATCCCGGGTCGGGTCGCCGTTGTTGGAGGCGACCCGGATGGCATCGATCAACGTCGCCGCGGCGTCAAAGGCATTGACGGCATAATTCCTGATCCGTCCGAAACGCCGCTCGTATCGATCGGCCATTTCCAGCGATCCGGCAATTTCACCCAGTTGCGGACATGCTGAAAGAACGAGGACGCCTTCACCCTGCTCGGCGGCGGCTCCGGCCGGCTCAAGAAAATTTCCGACGTCCCAGCAACCATCGCCGGTGGCGAACAGGCGATCATCCTGCCGGGTCCGCATTTCCTTCACCAGAGGGGCGCCCTCGAAGGTCCCGCCATAGAAGATGGCGCTCGCTTCCCGAGGCAAGGAGGCCACGAGGTCCGCGAAATTTCTTTCGCCTTCCTGAACTGTGTGCCGCCGCAGAACAGAGCCGCCGGCAGCTTCAAATGCGGCGGCGAACTCCTTGCTCATGCTCCTTCCATAGACGGTGTCGGTCTGGATGACGACAACAGTTTTCTTGCCTAACTGGCGGACCATGTACTGGGCGATGGCGAGCCCCGTCGCATCGTCACTGTTGGTGAAACGGTAAACGTTGCTCCATCCGGAGTGCGTTAGTGCCGGGTTGGAGACGATCGGACCGATCAACGGCAGACCGGCCGCGGCATAGAGAGGCGCGACCTGCAAGGTAACATTGCTGTTGTAATGGCCGATCGCTGCGACAGCGGCGGAATTGCGAACGAATTCCTTCACGACCCGCTCGCCGTCTTCCTCGCGACCTCTGTCGTCGAGGACGACCGCTTCGATCCGGTGGCCGTTGATGCCACCGGCCTCGTTCGCGCCATCGACGGCGAGCTGAATGGCGTTGGCCATTTCGCGACCGAGCGTCTCGCCCATCCCGCCGAGCGGCACGCCGACGCCAATCTTCAGTGGTGCGTCGGTCAAAGCGGTCAACTCTCGTCGGCCCGGCCTGCGTACCGGGCGACCGCCCCGGACAGGGGACGAGACGCCTTTGTATGGTCGGCAAGAATATGGTCAGGCAATGCCGCTCCCGGTGCTTTGTCCTGTCTCATGGCTGTCGCCTCTCTGGTGGCGCGTTTGTCGGTCTAACCGAAGTACGGCGTTTATGTTCCCATCCGACTTCATGGCAACATTCCCGCGGGGCATCGATCATGATGATGTCGAACGCCGGGGATTGCGCAGGGTTGCGATTCCCGGCGGTTTTCGGCTACGCTCGAGAGTCACCATTTTGTGAGTAGTCCCCGCCGACGGAACCTTTGTCGCATCGCCGCCGTTAGGCGCTCGATCCAAAGCCATGCAAATCGGCGAGGGGATGCCGCAGGTCTTTTCCAGCAATGCCAACGGGATTGCCCGCTTCATATTGTGGGGATTTTGTTTCTTCGCGATTTTCGCAGCCATCGGCGGCACGGCACTTTTGCGTTCGGGATTCATCACCGGTGTTGGCCGTCCCGTGGCACAGGCAGTCCCATTCAGTCACAAGCATCATGTCGGCGATATCGGGCTGGACTGCCGCTATTGCCACAATGGAGTCGAGACATCGGCGTCCGCGGGGTTGCCCGCGACCGAGGTGTGCATGACCTGCCACTCGCAGATATTCACCAATGCCGACATGCTGGCGCCGGTGCGCGCAAGCCTTGCCTCAGGACGGCCGCTGCAATGGCAGCGCGTCAATTCGGTGCCGGACTTCGTCTACTTCAACCACTCCATCCATATCGCCAAGGGCGTCGCCTGCGAGACCTGCCACGGCGATGTCGACGACATGCCGCTGATGCAGCGCGCGCATTCTTTGTCGATGGAATGGTGCCTGGGCTGTCATCGCGATCCCGGCCCCAATCTCCGTCCGCCGCAGGACGTTTTCCTGCTGCACTGGAATCCGCCGCAGGACATCGAACAGGTCAGGCGTTCCCTGATCAGCATCCTTGATATCCACCCCGAGACGATGACGGATTGCTATGTCTGCCATCGCTGACATCAAGCCAGTCTCGGCCTCCGATCTGGCGGCATTGCGGCGGGCAGCGACGGGACGCGAGCCGTGGCGGAGCCTGGATGAACTGGCCGATACGGCCGAGTTCCGGCGCTTCGTCGAGGCGGAATTTCCGGCCATCGCCGAACGCCTGCCGTTCGGCCTCGACCGACGCACCTTGTTGAAGCTGATGGGCGCGTCACTCTCGCTGGCCGGTCTGACCGCCTGCAGCGAGGCCGAACGCATCGTGCCTTACGTGCGCCAGCCGGAAGACATTGTTCCCGGAAAGCCGCTCTATTATGCGACGGCCCTTTCCAGCGATGGCTACGGCATCGGCGCGGTTGTCGAGAGCCATGAAGGGCGGCCGACCAAGGTCGAGGGCAATCCGGATCATCCGGCCTCGCGCGGCGCTACCGACGCCATCATGCAGGCGGCGGTGCTGTCGCTGTTCGATCCCGAACGGTCTCGCACCCCGCTCAGGCAAGGCGAGCCTGCGAGTTACGGCGACTTTCTCAAAGACATGGCGAAGCTTGCCGGCGGATTGGCCGCTTCGGGCGGGCAAGGTTTGGCACTGCTGATCGAGGCGACAACATCGCCGACGACCAAGGCGCAGATCGGATCGCTCAAGCAGCGCTACCCCAAACTTCGCGTCTTCAGGCACGATCCGCTTGCGGCCAGCGCGAACGAGCAGGCAACGGCCAAACTGTTCGGCAGGCCGCTGACACCGATCTACCATTTCGACCGCGCCGATGTGATCGTCAGCCTTGATGCCGATTTCCTCGGCGAAGGGCCGGGACGTCTGGCCTATGCCCGCGATTTCGCGCAGCGGCGGCGCGTGCGCAAGTCGACGGACACGATGAACCGTCTCTACGTCGTCGAGTCGACGCCCACAATCACGGGTGCGGCGGCGGATCATCGCCGTGCCGTCAGACCGAGTCTGGTGGAATGCATTGCGGCGGCGATCAAGGCAGCTCTCGAAGGCGGGCACGATGCGGCGAGTTTGCCGTCGCTCGGCATGGAATACGCGCTTGTCGACGATCTCCGCGAGGCCGGCCGCAATGCCCTGGTGGTGTCTGGCGCGCACCAGACGCCGTTCGTGCATGCCGTGGCCTTTGCCATGAATGCCAGGCTTGGAGCCGTCGGCAACACGCTGGATTTCATCGAGCCGCCGCACGCCATGCCGATCGACAGCGATCTTGCCGCGCTTTGCCAGGCCATCACGAGCGGATCGATCCAAAGCGCCATCGTGCTCGGCTCCAATCCCTTGCACACGGCGCCGTCGGACGTCGATGTGCGCAACGCCTTTTCGAAGCTGAAGCTTCTCGTCCACTGGGGACTCTATCGCGACGAGACCGCATTTCTGGCGCAGTGGCACATTCCCGCCGCGCACGAGTTGGAGAGCTGGAGCGACATCCGTGCCTATGACGGCACGGCCTCGATCGTGCAGCCGCTGATCCAGCCTCTGTTCGGAGGCAGGAGCCTGCATCAACTGCTGGCGGCGCTCGGCGGTGAGTTCGATGCCGATATGCAAGCCCTGGTGCGCCCGACATGGGCTGACATGGACGAGGCAGGCTGGCGAAAGGCATTGCGCGATGGCGTCGTGCCGAACAGCGTCACTGCTCCTGTCGTCGTCTCGATGCCGGCGGATATCGGCGATCCCACGCCGCATGCTCCTGTTGCCAATCGGCTGGAGGTTCGCTTCGAGGCCGATCCCTGGCTTCGCGACGGCCGCAACGCCAATTCGCCGTGGCTGCAGGAGTTGCCCCGCCCGCTGAGCAAGCTCGTCTGGGGCAATGCGGCCCTGATCTCGCCCGCGACCGCACAGCGCCTGGGGCTCGAAAACGGGCAGATGGTCAATCTGGCGCGAGGCGGCAAGGATCTCGACGCGCCGGCCTGGATCATGCCCGGACAGCCTGACGACACGGTGACGCTGTCGCTCGGGTTCGGGCGCAAGATCGGTTCGGTCGCCGCGTTGTCCGGTGGCTACGATGCCTTCATCCTGCGTACCACAGAGGCTCCGTGGTTTGCCGATGGCCTCGTGTTGACCGCCCGCGACGGCTCGGCGCGGGTGGTGACGACCCAGCACCACCAGGCGATGGAGGGCAGGGCGATCGTGCGGCACGCTACGCTCGACGCCTTCAGGCAAGATCCGCATTTCGTGCGTGACGGTGTGCTGCCGGCGCCGACGGAATCGCTGTACCGCGACTGGACCTACGACCAGGAAGCCTGGGGCATGTCGATCGACCTCTCGGCCTGCATCGGCTGCATGGCTTGCGTATCGGCCTGCCAGGCCGAGAACAACATCGCGACCGTCGGACCGGATGAAGCCGCCCGCGGTCACGAAATGCATTGGCTGCGCATCGACCGTTACTACGCCGGCGCGGTCGACGACCCCGACACCTTCTTCCAACCCGTGCCTTGCATGCATTGCGAGAAGGCGCCCTGCGAGGCGGTCTGTCCGGTCAACGCGACGATCCACACCCATGACGGCCTGAACGCGCAGGTCTACAACCGCTGCATCGGCACGCGCTACTGTTCGCAGAACTGCCCTTACAAGGTGCGCCGCTTCAATTTCCTCGAGTACCAGGAGTTCGACAAGGACAGTGCCGGGCCACAGCAGGCCGTGCATAATCCTGACGTCACCGTGCGCTCGCGCGGCGTCATGGAAAAATGCACTTATTGCGTCCAGCGCGTTGCCGAAAAGCGCATCCGCGCGCAGATCGAGAACCGCGAAATCGCCGATGGCGAAGTCGTCACCGCTTGCCAGCAGGCATGCCCGACACAGGCCATCATCTTTGGGGACCTCAACAGGAAGGGTTCTCAGGTATCGCGCGAGAAAGCCGCGCCGCATAACTATGCCCTGCTCGAAGAGCTGAACACGCGGCCGCGCACCACCTATCTCGGCAAGATCACCAATCCGAACGCCGGGATCGGCGGCAAGCCAGGCACAGGGACCGGCGATGGCTGAAGCGGTCGCCGTCAGAGCCGGAAAAGCCCAGCCGCAAGCGCCGGTGCTGCGGGGGAGCCATGATTTTCCCGAGATCAGCGGCCGTATCAGCGCGATCGTCCTGCAAGGCAAGCTGCCGCGCTTCTTCTGGGCGGCGTTCTTCGTCTGCTTCGCCTTCGTGCTGCTGTTCCTCTATTCCATCACCTACCTGATCTCGGTCGGCGTGGGCGCTTACGGCGTCAACATTCCTGTCGTCTGGGGCACGATGATTTCCAGCTTCGTCTGGTGGATCGGCATCGGCCATGCCGGCACGCTGATCTCGGCGGTGCTGCTTTTGCTGCGCCAGCCCTGGCGTGCCTCGATCAACCGCTTCGCCGAGGCGATGACGCTGTTTGCCGTGGCAATGGCCGGGCTCTACCCGATCCTGCATCTCGGCCGGCCATGGTTCTTCTACTGGCTGCTGCCCCTGCCCAACACCCATATGCATTGGCCACAATGGCGCAGCCCGCTGGTCTGGGATTTTGCCGCGATTTCCGCCTACGCCAGCGTGTCGCTGCTGTTCTGGTACATGGGACTGCTGCCGGATCTCGGCGTGCTGCGCGACCGCGCCAGATCGCGCGCCGGCCAACTCTTCTACGGCATCCTGGCGCTTGGCTGGCGCGGCTCGGCCTACCATTGGGCACGCTATCGGACCGTCTATTTCCTGATGGCGGCCCTTGCCGCACCGCTCGTCGTGTCGGTGCATTCGATCGTCGCGCTCGATTTCACCTATGCCATCACGCCGGGCTATCACTCGACGATCTTCCCGCCTTACTTCGTCGCCGGCGCGCTGCTCTCCGGCTTTGCCATGGTGCTGACCATCGCCATTCCCTTGCGCTGGGCCTTCGCGGTCGAAGACCTGATCACATTGCGCCACATGGAGAACGCCGCCAAGCTGATGATCGCGGCCGGCATGATCGTCATCTACGGCTATGCGTCGGAAGCATTCTTCGCCTGGTATTCCGGGCAGCCCTATGAGCGCGCGATGATGGCCCAGCGCGCCGTCGGTCCTTACGCGCCATTGTTCTGGATCATGCTGTTTTGCAATTGCATCGTGCTGCAGCTGCTCTGGCTGCGCCGCGTGCGGCTCAACATGCCGGTTTTGTTTTCAATCGCATTGGTCATCAACATCGGCATGTGGCTGGAGCGCTATGTCATCGTGGTAACCGGTCCGAGCCGTGACTACCTGCCGTCGTCCTGGGGCGAGCAGTCGCTGACCTGGCTCGATTTCGGCATCCTGTTCGGTTCGATCGGTACCTTCTTCGCGCTGGTCTTCCTCTTCATCCGCATCCTGCCGGCGATCACCATCTTCGAGGTCGAGGAATTGGTCGAAGAGAAAAGCGGGGCCGCATGAGCCTCCATGGCGTCATCGCGGCATTCGCCGATCCCGATGCGCTGACGCAGGCGGCGCGCACGATGCGCGACAAGGGTTACCGGCGCATGGATGCGTTCTCGCCCTTCGAGGTGCGCGGCCTTGCCGAAATTTTGGGCATGCCAAGGACGCGGCTGCCATGGGCGGTGCTGGCGGGCGGCATTGCCGGCGGGCTGCTGGTTTATGCACTGATCCTCTATTCGGTCGAGATCGACTATCCCGTCAATGTCGGCGGCCGGCCGCTGCATTCCTGGCCGCCTTTCATGGTGATCGCCTTCGAGGCAGCCATACTGGGCGCGGCTCTGGCCGGCTTCGTCGGCATGCTCCGCGCGAACGGTTTGCCGCAATATTACCATCCGGTGTTCAACGCCAAAACTTTCACCTACGCGCAGGGCGGCAAGTTCTACCTTCTCGTCGAAGCCGCCGATCCGAAATACCGCAAGGGCATCACCAGGCGGCAGCTGACCCGGCTTGGCGCGGAGACAGTCGAGGATGTGGAGGCATGAGATGGCGGACGCCGCTCTTGCCATTCATCCTGCTGCTCGCTGGCTGCAAACAGGACATGGCCGACCAGCCACGCTACAATCCGCTCGAGGCCAGCAAGCAATTCGCCGACGGCATGTCGGCCCGGACGCCGGTCGATGGCAGCGTGGCGCGCGACACCGACCTCGCGGCAACGCCGGACAGATTTCCGTACCCGGTCACCACAGCGCTTCTCCAGCGCGGGCAGCAACGCTTCGACATCTTCTGCTCGCCCTGCCATGGCCGCACCGGCGACGGTCATGGGATGGTGGTCCAGCGCGGTTTCCCGGCGCCGCCGAGCTATCATCAGGACGCGCTGCGCAAGGCATCCGATCGCCATTTCTACGACGTGATCACCAACGGCTATGGCGCGATGTATTCCTATGCCGCGCGGGTGCCATCGACGGATCGATGGGCGATCGTCGCCTATATCAGGGCCTTGCAATATTCACGCTATGCACCTGGCACGGCGCTGCCGGATACGCTTCGCGCGAAACTAGATGCGGAGGCCGCGCGATGAGGCGTTTCGCATGGCCCGATGGTCTTTCAGCTCCGACGATTGCTGTGGCTGCGGCGGGATTTTTGCTTTGCGGCGTCGGCCTTTTCCTGAATCCGCGGGCAACGCTTGCCGGTTGGCTGACGACAGCGCTGTTCCTGCTCGGATTTCCGCTTGGCGCGATGACTGTCCTGATGGTCCATGGCCTGACCGGCGGCCGCTGGGGCGACGCGCTGCGTCCGCCCCTGCGCGCCATGGTCGCGACACTGCCTGTGGGGCTGTTGTTGTTTCTACCTGTCCTCACCCGGCTCGATCTGGTCTTTCCCTGGGTGGGAGCGGACCCTGCGATGCTGCCGGAAGCGGTGCGGCAAAAACTTGCCTATCTCAACGTGCCATTCTTCATCGGTCGTTTCCTGGCGTGTGCACTGGCGTGGCTGGTGCTCGCTTGGCTCGTCGTCGGCTGGACAGCGCCTGAGGGCGACAGATCGAGACAGGGGACCACTACCGGCTATGCGATCGGACTCATCGTCCACGGCCTGGCAGCAACAGCGCTTGCCATCGACTGGATGCTGTCAATCGAGCCGGAGTTCACGTCGACCATCTACGCGCTGCTCGAAGCCGCTGCCGAAGTCGTCGGCGCGTGTGCATTGGCTCTGGTGGTGTTGGCAGCCAGCCGCGCGATCGAGACGATGCCCGGTGGCGAGGAGGACGTGGCGCTTGGCGAGGACGTCGCCAACATGCTGTTCGGCTTCATGCTGATGTGGACGGACCTGTCCTTCATGCAGTGGCTGATCGTCTGGGCCGGCGACCTGCCGGAAGAAATCCACTGGTACGTTCTTCGTGGCCGGAACGGCTGGCAATATCTGCTCTGGCTGCTGATCGCGCTGCAGTTCGTGGTGCCGTTCTTCGCCTTCCTCATACGCTCGGTCAAGCGCAGCCATCGCGGCCTGCTGGGGCTTGGCGCGGTCGTTCTTGCCGGACATTTCCTTGACGTCGTCTGGCGCGTTCGCCCGTCGCTGTCGGCAGCCGGTGCGCAGGTGTCCTGGCCGGACCTGGCGGCGTTTGCAGGGGCGGGGGGCGCGTGGTGTGCGTTTTTCCTCTATCTCTGGGCGAGGCCGGATCGCATTGCTGTGCGGCGCAGGAGGCTGGTCCGTGGCTAAGGCCTCGCATCCTGAAACGCGTGATGTCTGGCCACGCGCCCTGCTGCTCTTCGGGGTCGCCCTGCTGGTCTTCCTGGCGCTTGCGGCGCTGGCGCTGAAGCTGATTTTCGACACGGCGCCATACTGGCCCTTGGTGAATGCCGAGAAGACCAGCCAAGCAGGTCCCGCATTACAACGCTTCGCGGGAGCCGACCTCGCGGCGTTCCGCAAGCGGGAAGATGAGGAACTCGGCAGGCTTGCCTGGGTTGATCGCGGTGCCGGCATAGCGCGCATTCCAATCCAAGACGCGATGAAGCTGGTTGCAGCGCAAGGTCTGCCGGACTGGGCAGGCGCGGCCGCTTCGCCAGGTCAGGATTGCGGCTTGCTCGAAGGCCAGGTCCCCCGCGCGCCACAGGCCAGCGATTGCCACGCCGGATCATTCACCGCACAGCCAAACGACAAGGCGCCACAGCCGAGCCAAGCCGCACCGGCTCCGGGGGCGAGCCCATGACGCGTTTGGGGCTGCTGGTATTTTTGTTGCTTCTTCCAGCTGCCGCCAGCGCTTCGGCGCGGCCGTCTTTCGATCCGCAAATCGGCGCCCAGCTCGATCTCGACCGGGTTTTCAGAGATAGCTCCGGCAAGCTGGCGCCGTTGTCTGCCATCCTCGGCGGTCGGCCGGCGCTCGTCATCTTCGGCTATGACAAGTGTCCCAATTTGTGCGGTGTCACACAGCAGGCGGTGGCCTCGGATCTGAACAAGACCGGCCTGGATCCTTCGACCTATCACGCGCTTTTCGTCTCGATAGATCCTTCCGAGGCGGTTGCAGACGCGGCCTCCGTCCGGAGCGAGGTCGCGCGGTCCGCCGGTGAAGCCGGCTTGTCAGCCTGGCGTTTTCTGACCAGTGCCGATGGCGGCGGTGCCGACCTTGCATCGGAGGCCGGCATTACCTTCGACCGGCGTGACCGCATTGCCCAATACGTCCATCCGATCGCCGTCATCGCGCTGACGCCGCAAGGGCGGATCGCACAGGTGCTGCCGGCGCTGACTTTCGAGCCGCGCGATTTGAGGCTTGCTCTGGTCGAGGCGTCGGCGGGGCGGCTGGGATCGATCACCGACCATGTCTTCCTGCTCTGCGCCGGCTTCGATAGCTCCAAAGGGCAGTACACCTCGACGATACAGGCGGTTCTGAAGATAGCGGGGCTGGCAACGCTGCTGGGGCTCTGTGCGAGCCTTTTCATGCTGACGCGGGGGAGGCGGGTTTGAGCTTCGGCATCCCCTTCACGCCACCCGAGGCCTCGTCGATCGCCGGCGGCGTCGACATGTTGTTTTACACCTTGCTGGCATTCACCGCGGCCTTGGGGATATTCCTGGCCAGCCTCGTCGTCTTCTATGCCATCAAATATCGCGCCGGCTCCAAGGCGGAACGAACCGGCGAGCGCGCGCGCAGCCTGCCCCTGGAAGTGGCCTGGACAGTAGCGAGCCTGCTGATCGCCTTCGTCATCTTCGGGTGGGGCGCCGTGCTGTTCCTGCGCCGCGAACATCCGCCGCTCGACGCGCTCGAAATCGCCGGCCTCGGCAAGCAATGGATGTGGGAGTTCCGCCATCCCGGCGGCCAGCGCGAGATCAACGAACTGCATGTGCCGGTCGGAAAGACGGTGATCGTCTCGCTGGCATCGCAGGATGTCATCCACTCGTTCTTCGTGCCGGCCTTCCGGGTCAAGCAGGACGCCGTGCCGGGGCGCACCACCCATGTCTGGTTCATAGCTGACGAGCCCGGGCGCTATCATCTGTTCTGCGCGCAATATTGCGGCACGCAGCATTCGGAAATGGGTGGCTGGGTAACGGCGATGCCGCCGGAAGACTATGCGGCGTGGCTGGGAAACCAGGGCAAGGGCGACACGCTCGCGGCCGATGGTGAAAAACTGTTTCGGGCGCTCGGCTGTTCCGGCTGCCATGAAAAGTCCAGCAAGGTGAGGGCTCCGGATCTTGCCGGCATCTTCGGACGGCCGGTGGCGTTGGAGAACCAGCAGACAGTCGTCGCCGACGAACGCTATCTGCGCGATTCCATCATCGAGCCGAAGAAGGAAATCGCCGCCGGTTACGATCCGGTGATGCCGAGCTTCGATGGAATTGTCGACGAGGGCGAGATGCAGATGCTGCTCGCCTATCTCAAATCGCTTTCACCGCGGGCGGCAACCAGGAACGAGGCGACCCAATGAGCACCGAAGCGCTGAGGCCTTCGAGCTATCTTGGCGAGGGCGCCGGTCCCGCCGCATGGCTGTTGACCACCGACCACAAGCGCGTCGCCTGGCTCTATTTGATGTCGCTTACGGCTTTCTTCTTCCTCGGCGGCGCCTTTGCCGTGCTGATGCGCGTGGAACTTGCCACGCCTGCCGGCGACCTCGTCTCCGACGACACCTACAACCGATTGTTCTCCCTGCACGGCATCATCATGGTGTGGTTTTTCCTGGTGCCGTCGATCCCGGCGACATTAGGCAATTTCCTTTTGCCACTGATGATCGGCGCGCGCGATCTCGCCTTTCCGCGCCTCAACCTCGCCAGCTGGTATGTGTTCATCCTCGGCAGTGCCTTTGCCCTGGCCTCGGTGCTCGCCGGCGGCGTCGACACGGGCTGGACGTTCTACACGCCGCTCTCGACGCTCTACGCCAACGGCTTCGTCTCGATGGCGGCCCTTGGCGTCTTTATCGTCGGTTTCTCGACGATCATGACCGGCATCAATTTCATCGTCACCATCCACACGCTGCGCGCGCCGGGATTGACCTGGTTCCGGCTGCCGATCTTCGTCTGGACGATGTACGCCACCGCCCTGGTGATGGTGCTGGCAACGCCCGTGCTGGCCGCCTCGCTGATCCTGATCGTGCTTGAACGGGTGTTCGGCATCGGCATCTTCAACCCGGCGCTCGGCGGCGACCCGCTGCTGTTCCAGCACCTGTTCTGGTTCTACTCGCATCCGGCCGTCTACATCATGATTTTGCCAGGCATGGGCGTGGTCTCGGAGGTGCTGCCCTGCTTCAGCCGCCGGCCGCTGTTCGGCTACAAGGCCGTTGCCCTGTCCTCGATGGCAATCGCGGTGTTCGGCTTCCTCGTCTGGGGCCACCACATGTTCGTCTCCGGCCAATCGGCCTATGCCGGGGTGCTGTTCTCTTTCCTGTCGTTCTGCGTCGCCATCCCCTCAGCCATAAAAGTGTTCAACTGGAGCCTGACGCTGCGCAAGGGCGAGATCACCTTCGAGACGCCGATGCTTTACGCGCTGTTCTTCCTGGCGCTGTTCACCTTCGGCGGGCTGGCTGGTCTGTTCCTGGCGGCCCTCGCCATCGATGTCCACGTCCACGACACCTACTTCGTCGTGGCGCATTTCCACTACATCATGGTTGGCGGCATGGTGACCGCCTACATGGCCGGGCTGCATTTCTGGTGGCCGAAACTGACCGGCCGCATGTATTCCGAGACGTGGGGGCGGATCGCGGCGACCGTCACCTTCCTCGGCTTCAACCTGACCTTCTTCCCGCAATTCGTGCTCGGTTTTATCGGCATGCCGCGGCGCTATCACACCTATCCGCCCGAATTTCAATTCTGGCATGTCCTGTCGTCGGCCGGCGCGGTGGTGCTGGCGTTTGGCTACCTGATGCCGTTGTTCTATCTCGGCTGGTCGATGTTTCGAGGTGCGCGAGCGCCCGCCAATCCGTGGGGCGCGACCGGGCTCGAATGGCAGACGGCTTCACCACCGCCACCGCATAATTTCGATACCATGCCGAGCGTCAGCCGGCCCGCTTATGACTATGCGATGAAGGGGTTGCAGCACGAGACGTTCAGTCCGCACAAGGACGAAGCCTGATGCGTGCATCCACCGAAAGTGTCGCCTTCGATACAAAGGCCCGCGAGAAGGCCGCCGACACGTTCGGCATGTGGGTGTTCATCGGGTCCGAGGCGATGCTGTTCGGCGCGATCCTGCTGGTTTTCCTGATCGCAAGGATCAGCTACGGCACGGCTTTTGCCGCTGCTTCACAACGCCTGTCGCTGCCGCTCGGCACGCTGAACACGGCCGTTCTTTTGACCAGCAGCTTTGCAATGGTGCTTGCTCACATGTTCACGGCCAGCCGGCGTTGGCGCCCGGCTGTCTGGGCGTTGATCTGCACGAGCCTGCTTGGAATTGTTTTTCTATTCGTCAAGGCCGTCGAGTACGGCAGGGAATTCAAGGAGGGCCTGGCGCCGGTTCTTGGTGCGCCGTTCAGTTTCACAGGCCCCGATCCGACCCACGCCGAGTTCTTCTTCGCGCTTTATTTCGCCATGACATCGCTGCATGCGCTGCACCTGATATGTGGCATCGCCGTGATCGCCGGCATGCTGCTGCTTTGGCCAGGAACCACGGAGGCCAGCCGCATCCATCGTGTCCAGGCAATCGGGCTTTACTGGCATTTCGTCGATATCGTCTGGGTCTTCCTGTTTCCCGTTCTCTATCTGATCAACCGATGAGCCACATCCGCACACTTATAGTCGCTTATCTCGGGCTGCTGGCCTTGCTGGCATTGACGGTGGGCTCGTCGTTCCTCGACCTCGGCGGATTGAACTCCGCGCTCAACCTGATGATCGCCGCGGCCAAGGCCGCGATCATCGCCACTCTGTTCATGCGCCTGACCAGCGAGGGCATCTTGCCCCGGCTGGCGGTGGCGGCGACAGGCCTGTGGCTAGCCGTCCTGTTTGGCTTGACGTTGATCGGACAATAGGGCCGAGCCTGGCCGCGTTTGGACATAGGTCATCGCGTCGCGCGCTGACTTGGCTTGAGCGCGTCGCTTTTGAGGCCCTGCCTTGGCGAGATAAACACCTAGCGACTTTTTAGAACGGCCTTCGCTACCGGTCAGGACTCGGCGACCGGAGCCTTCCGGTTGACTGGCTTGTTAAGGAAAAGCTAATGGACTGGCGGTTTCGCCGCGAATTCGCCCCGATCTTTGACGAGAGCGGTACCGACGACCATGCCCGCATAATTTTTCAACCCTTGCGGAGAAAACGAAGTCCCGATGATCTCGGACAAAGCCACAGTTGGCGTCGTGGTGCCGATGTTCAATGCCGAGCGAACCATTCGCTCTACCCTGACCAGCATCTGCCGGCAGACCTACCGGACATTGGACATCGTCGTGGTCGACGATGGATCGACGGACGGGTCCGCATCGATCGTGGCCTCCTGCGCCGAGAGGGATCGGCGCATACGCCTCATAGGGCAGTCAAATGGCGGTGTCGCGCAAGCTCGCAACAGCGGTGCCGCTTCTACTGACGCAGAGTTTCTGGCGTTTGTCGACGCGGATGATCTTTGGGCCCCATCCAAAATAGCACTTCAGTTGGGCACCTTGAGGGACGGTGGCTCGTCAGCAGGCCTGGCCTATTGTTGGTTTGCGCATATCGACGAGGACGATCGGGTATTCTCGCTGCACAATCAGCCCGATGCCCAAGGTCACGTTCTCCAGCGCATGTGCAGACAAAATTTTGTCGGTAACGGAAGTTCGATGCTTGTCCGCCGCTCCGCATTCGAGCGAGCCGGACAATTCGATCCGTCGCTGCGAGCCAGGAGCGCACAAGGCTGCGAGGACCTTCTGATGTGTCTGAGAATAGCGGAAAGTTACGAGTTCCGCGTCGTGCCCCAATACCTCGTGGGTTACCGGATGACGAATTTCAACATGTCGAGCGATGTCATGCAGATGCTTCGTTCCTGTGAAATTGTCCTTGCCGAGTTTCGTCGAAAATATCCGCAATTCGAAAGCGATCTCGATGCCCATCTGGTCGACATGATCCAATGGCTTGCCACAAGAGCTTTGATTGAGGGGCGGTTTCGCGCGGCCGGCAGCCTGTTGAAGACGTCAGTCACCCTGGACCCGCGCACGACGATTTCGTGTTTGCCCGACATGGTAAACGCATATTGCCGGGCCAGGCTGGTTCCTCGCTGGATCAAGGTTGGCATGAAACGGATGCTACGCACGGACGCCGAGTTTCGGCCTGTTTACGGCGAAATTAGCTGGTGAAGATGTCAGCCACCCCAGACGGGCACGTGAATATGCTGGAAGCGGAACTGCGCGAGGTGTTTGGCGTGGAAGGCTGCGCGGGTGTCCGCCATGTGGATTTGGACATCCAAGATGCTCCCGAAGGCTGCGATGCCGGCATGATCGTCTTGTGGCGCGGCGGAGTGCCGGTCGGGCATTTGCTCAGGGCGAGCGACGGCGAGTGCCGCATTGCCCCAATGGCGACCGCTCGAGACTCAAGCCTGATTGCACCGGTTCTGGACCTGCCGAGCGCCAGCGTGGTCATCTGCACGCGCGACAGGCCGAACGAATTGCGGCGTTGCCTCGCCTCGCTTCCTCGGCAAACCTTCCCGCCTGAAGAGATCATTGTGGTCGACAACGCATCGAGAGGCAGCGAAACGCGCGAGGTAGCGCTCGCTGCCGGCGCAATCTATGTGCGCGAGGATCGACCTGGCCTGGATATAGCCCGCAACCGGGGAGCCTTGCGTGCAACCTCGCAGATCGTTGCATACACTGATGATGACGTTCTGCTTCATCCGCAATGGCTTGAGCGGCTGGTCACGGCATTCGACAGCCCCTCGATCGGCGCGGTGACGGGTCTCGTATTGCCCGCCGAGCTTGCCACCAAAGCGCAGCGCTATTTCGAGACATTCTGGAGTTTCGGGCAGGGCTATACACCTCGAATTTTCCGCGCGGCCGATTTTGCCGCCAGCAGGCACGAGGTGTTCCCAGCCTGGAAAATCGGGGCCGGCGCCAGCATGGCGTTCCGGCGCGACGTGTTCGACCATGCCGGGTTGTTCGACGAGCGCCTCGACGTCGGTCAGGCCGGATGTTCGGGCGATTCCGAATATTGGTACCGGCTGCTCGCCAATGGATATGACTGCCGTTACCAGCCCACCTCCGTCACGTTCCATTTCCACAGGCGGACCATGGAAGGCTTGGCCAAGCAAATCTACGCCTACATGCGCGGTCACTCAGCGGCGTTGCTCGTCCAGCACGAACGGACCGGCGTCAAGGCGAATTTGACGCAGGTTCTCAAATGGAAGCCACTTTGGTACCTTGGCAGGGTTCGCAGGAGGCTGCTTGGACGCAGGGTCCCTGAGGACCATTTCCTTTGGCAGGAAATCGCCGGCTATGCTTCGGGAATCCTGTTCTACCTCCGAACCAGGCGCGGGTAAGACGGCGTGGCGGATAATCCCTTGGTTTCAATCGTGGTGCCGGCGCGGAACGCGGGGCTCACGCTGACACAAGCGC
>NZ_JAPYKS010000025.1:0-65265 GCF_037179605.1 Mesorhizobium salmacidum (SeqCode) | reverse complement strand
AATGTCGAGGCCAACGACCGCGACTACAGGACCAGCGTCGACCGGCTCTACGCGGCGGGCGATGTGCGCCGCGGCCAGTCGCTGGTCGTCTGGGCGATCCGCGAAGGCCGCCAGGCCGCACGCTCGATCGACGAGGCGCTGATGGGAACGACCGTCCTGCCGCGCTAGTCTAACGCCTCAGCACGGCAGAAATTCCGCGTCGGACGAATGGCAGATTTTGACCGAGCCGAAGGCCAACATGCCTTGCGACCTGCGCCAGCGGGCGCTCGTCTGTGTAAAGCTTAACCAGCATGTTGGTGGCGTGGTAAAGCGGCGCGGCGCTCAGTCTTAGCCGGGTTTCATATCGACGAAGCAAGGTTGGGTCGGCGATATCGGTGCCTTTGCGCCAAGCCTCCAGAATTCCATTCGCGAGTCGATGCTGGCCGCCAAGCCCGATGTTGAAGCCATGCGCTGTGACAGGATGCATGCCGACGGCCGCATCCCCGATGAGAGCGGCCCGCGGCATCCAGAACCTGTCTGCCCACGTCGTGACGAGGGAATAGGCATGGCGGCTGCTGGCGAGCGACATTTTACCCAGCCGTCCTCCACAGCGCTGGTTCATCTCCGCGACGAATGCAGCATCGTTCATCAGCACGAGCCGGGAAACCTCGTTTGCGGGAAGTGTCACAAGCAATGACGACACGCCTGTCGCAAGCGGCAGCATCGCGATCGTCTGCTTGTCATCAAACCATTCCGTCGCGATCCGCTGGTGGTGCAGTTCATGCCGTACACGGCAGATCAGCATCGAGCAACCAAGCCGGTTGACGTTGGCGGCAATGCCCAGCATTTCGCGCAGCCGAGAGAGGCGTGAATCCGCCGCCACCAAAAGTCGGCCTTGGAGCTGTCGACCATCTGAGAGGTTAACCGTCGCGCCACCGTCTTTGACTTGGGCGGCGACGACATTGGAACCAGCGAATATACTTACATGCTCCAGTGTACGGACAACGCCGAACAGGGCGCTGCGAATCCAATGGTTGGGCACGAGAATCGCCAGTGGTTTCTCGCATCCCGCAGGCGCATCGAAGCTCAGCGCGAACGGATTCGATCCATTGAGTACCCGAGCACCAAGCAGGGGCGATTTTTCCGAATAGGGAATGGCATCCCATGCGCCCAGGTCGCGTAGAATTTTGACCGAAGCGTGCGTGAGTGCAATCTCACGTCCGTCGAAGGCGGGCTGCCCCAGATCTGCCACCGACCGGCGTTCGATCAATGCGACCTTGAGATTACTTGCGCCGAGCGACGCAGCAAACGCCAGACCAACCGGACCGGCCCCCACAACGATGATGTCGAAGCCCGTCATCTTTGGGCAATGCCCGCGCGGTTCAGGTCGAAGCGAACACCTTTTAACCAGCGAAATGGCCCGACTGCGTTTCTGATGACCAGGTTCCACATTTGCCTCTCAAGACCAAAAATTTCGGTGCGACCTGATCCAGGTCAATGCCGCCCCGTGCGTTCACACCATTCTTATAAAAAACCAATCAACAGGTGACACATGGCCGATATCGTCTCGAAGCTTGTCCGGGAGTGCAATGCAGCGTGGACCAAGGGTGTGGATTTTCTCACGATCTGGCACACAACCTTGAAACAACATCCCTACGTCGCAGGCCAGCCGTTGCAGGACCAGAACGAAGCCGGCCCTGCGCTCATGATCCCGTTGGTCACCGGCCGCCACCTCATATTCGATGCTTCAGGATTTTGGCTCGGCTAAACCCACCATGGTGGCGGCGCGGCGCCGGTTCGATGGGACAGCTACGGCTTGCGAGCTGAATGACGAGATTGCCAAAGCCGACAAGCCCATCATTGTCATGTAAACTCCAACGACCACCAGAAAGCTTTCCGCCGCCATAGCATTCTCCTTCGATCCGGGTGACGAGAGCATGCCGTGAACGGACAAGCCTTGATTTGGGTCAAGCACAACCGGAAAGATGATCGAAACGTGTCTGAACGGCCCATTTGTCGGCCGGCAACTCGACTGACCGTCCGAGCGCCGCCTGCCGGGACGCGCCGGTTAGCGTGTTGCCATCCGTGACCTGTACCAAATTCCGATGCGAACTAGCTGCCGTCTCGCCGTTCTTGCGCGACTTGGTGGAATGCTTTGTCGCAGGGTCGCGGCAGATGGGTCAATCATAGCGGGGCTTCCCGTTCGGGTTCCAGCGGCTTAGTCGCAACGATGAGGGTTCGAGCTGGTCGGCACCACAACGGCACCAGCTCGGCACCTCAACCGGAAAGCCTCCTCTCGGGTATGACCCGCGGCATTGGGTCCGATGTCTCACATGTCGGACATCCGACGTCACTGGATCGACCGCATCGTCTTGATTCAGCACGACCTCTCGTTTGGAACGATGCATGCGTGGCTCTCCAGCGAATGTCCCCGAGCGAGTCTGGACCTCTCATGCCCATTCCGATCCTTGCGCTTGCCATTGCGTCCTTCTGCATCGGCACCACCGAATTCGTCATCATGGGCCTGCTGCCGGAGATCGCCGCCGCTCTCGGCGTAACCATTCCCGCCGCCGGCCTGCTGGTCGCCGGCTATGCGCTGGGCGTCGTCTTCGGCGCGCCAATCGTCGGCATGGCTACCGCGCATTTGCCACGCAAGCCTGTGCTGGTCGGACTTGCAGCCCTGTTCGTCGTCGGCAACCTCTTCTGCGCCATCGCGCTCAATTACTGGCTGCTGATGGCCGCGCGCGTCTTCACCGCTTTCGGCCACGGCGCCTTCTTCGGCATCGGCTCGGTCGTCGCCGCAAACCTGGTGCCACGCAACAAGCGCGCCAGCGCCATCGCGCTGATGTTCGCCGGCCTGACGCTGGCCAATATCCTCGGCGTTCCCGCTGGAACGGCGCTTGGCGAAGCCTTTGGCTGGCGGGCCACCTTCCTGGCCGTGGCCGGCATCGGCCTGATCTCGGTCGCGGCCATCGCCTGGCTGGTGCCGTCCGACGTCACGGAACCGAGCGGCGGCGGCCTACGCGCCGAAGTCCGCGTGCTCGGCAAGCTGCAGGTCTGGCTGGCGATGCTGATCGCGGCGCTGACCTCAGCCAGCCTACTCGCCGTCTTCACCTACATCAAACCCTACCTCACCGAAGTATCGGGCCTGTCGACCGCGGCGGTCACCTGGGTGCTTCTGCTGTTCGGCGCCGGCATGACTATCGGCAACATCATCGGCGGCAGGCTGGCCGAGTGGAAACCGATGCCGACGGTGATCGCCACCTTGCTGTTGATGGCCCTGCTGTTGGTCGCCTTCATGCAGTTCGGCGCGATCGCCAGCGTTGCCGCCGGCATCGTTTTCCTGTGGGGCCTGCTCATCTTCGTCGTCGTGCCGCCGCTGCAGATCCGTGTCGTCGATGCGGCTTCCGAAGGACCGAACCTCGCCGCCACGCTGAACCAGGGCGCCTTCAACCTCGGCAATGCCGGCGGCGCGTGGATCGGCGGCGTGGCGCTCTCCTGGGGCGTTTCCTACGCCAATTTGCCGCTGGTCGGGGCAGTGCTCGCCCTGCTGGCGGCGAGCGTCGCCGTGCTGCTGCAGTCGCTTGATCGTCGGACTGTTCTGCAGACGCGGACGCGTAGGCACACCTCGGCATCAGAAGCCGAAGGGTCGGATCAGAAGGATAATAGAGATTCGTCGCTGCCGCCAAAAGAGCCCGACGAAATGACCACGATCCAAAATGGGTGGGAGTACGAGGAAATAAGGAAGCAACCGACCGACTGCCGGCCCGGTCCGGCTCCCAAGCTTTCCTCGGAATTCTAGCAGCCAAAATCAGCGACTGGTATGAGATCATGAGACGATGTGTTTTCCTCCTTGGGCTTTGCGCTTGTGCTGTTGGCGCAGCTGTTTGGGTCGCTTCAGCGCCAAGCAGGCAATCGTCCAGTTTGGCACCGGCCGCTATTGTAAAGCGGGGCTCGCTGGCGGACACCGTATCTGCTATCGGCATTCTGGAACCCTCATCGCTTGTTCAAATCGATACGCGCGTCTCGGCCCAATTGATGAAGTTTCACGTCAGCTTGCGGGACAGCGTTCACGCAGGTGATCTTATTGCGGAAATGGATTCTTTCGAGCAGCAGAACCGAATGCGCGTGGCGAGGGCTTTGCTTTCCCAGAAGCAGGCGGCCCAACGCTTGGCGCAGTTCGAGCTCGATCGGGCCGAGCGTGCCCTCGGGCGTCAGCGCCAACTCTCTGCGAGCCAAGTCGTTTCGAGCGCGGCTCTTCAGGATGCCGAAGTCGCCGCCGGGATTGCCAGCGCCAAGCTCGAGGAATCGACAGCAAAGGTCGAAGAAGCGGCTGCCGGGGTCGCAAAGGCCCAAAAGGATCTCGACTCTACACAGATCACAGCCCCGATAGACGGACGGGTGATCGCTCTCGAGCCCAAAGGGGAACAGCCGCAGACCTCGCGGGTGATTGCTGTCATCGGGCAGACCGATGTGATGAGGGCGCGAGTGCAAGTTTCCGAAGCAGATGTCGCGCGCGTCAAGGTGGGGCAGCCGGTGCATTTCACCACCGCCGGAGACAGAAAGACGAACCGAGCTAGCGTGGTGATGGAAGTAGAGCCAGCGCCATCAACTCTCCTGACGAACCGGGGACCTCCTGGCAGCGGCTGCTCGGGGGGGCCGCAGGCGGTCTGTTACAATGTGGTTTTCGAGGCACCCAACACGGACGGGAAGCTTCTGCCGATGATGACCGCCGAGGTGACGATTACGGTGAGCGCGGTTGATAATGTGTTGCTTGCCCCGAGGGGTGCGCTCGTCGGCCCAGATCCGCAAGGTTTGTACTACGCGAAGGTCGAGAAAGGAGACGGCGCGACCGAGTCACGCCGCGTGCGTGTGGGGCTGGTGAACCAAACCCACGCAGAGATCGTTGCTGGCCTCGCGGAGGGCGAAAAGATTATTCTACAGAAGGACAGCGGCATCACCGACACGGACTGACCGGCCATTGTCTTGCCAACGCTCGCGACCATCAACGCTTCCCAAAGGATTGCCTCGCCAAGGCCAAAAGGGTGCCGCTGGGATCTATCGTGCACATCTCGCTGGACTACGAAGGCCATGGACACCATACAGGCCCGGCCTGCAGAAGATCCGGGATGAAGCAGGCCGACATTTCGAGCTGGAGCATCATCCCGAAACGATTCAGATAAGGACATGCGGTTCAGGTGATTCATACGATGACATTCTACCAAGAGCGAGAAGCCTCCGCTCGGCTGCCGCCCTCTGACGTTAGCTTCCTGCTCGGGGTGAGCGAGTCTTCGGGGATGGAAGCGAGAGCGCTGTCCAGAACGCGCGTTCCGACGGCATTCTCGCCCCAGGCGTGGCAGGTACGTCACCCGCTCAATCGAAGGTAGCTTAGCGATGTCATACGCCGTCAAGGAGATCTTCTATACGCTGCAAGGTGAGGGACGTAATGCGGGGCGGGCCGCCGTATTTTGTCGCTTCGCGGGATGTAACCTGTGGTCTGGCCGGGAAGCCGACCGCGCTACGGCAATCTGCAGATTCTGCGATACCGATTTCGTTGGTACGAAGGGCTCTGCGGGCGGACGCTTTGCGACCGCACAGGGGCTTGCATCCGCCGTTGAACGGGCCTGGCGCGGGTCGGTGGGAAGGGAGGGCCTTGTCGTCCTTACCGGAGGGGAACCCCTTCTGCAGGTTGATGAAGAGCTGATCCAGGCACTGCACGCCGCAGGTTTTGAAATTGCTGTAGAGACCAACGGCACCATCCATCCGCCGGCTGGGATCGACTGGCTGTGTGTCAGTCCTAAGGCCGGTGCTCCACTCGCGGTTAGGGCCGGGGACGAACTTAAGCTTGTTTATCCTCAGCTGAATGCCGAGCCAGAGTGCTTCGAAGGCCTGGCATTCGACCACCTGCTGCTCCAACCGATGGATGGACCTGAACGCGACGCGAACACCGCGGCCGCGGTCGCCTATTGCCTTGCTAATCCACGCTGGCAGCTCACCCTTCAAACCCACAAGCTCTTGGGAATTCCATGAAAATCACGCAAGCCTTCACCTTTGAGGCAGCTCACCGCCTTCCCCGGGTACCCGAATCCCATCGCTGCCATCGAATGCATGGCCACTCATACCGGGTGGACCTCCGTCTCGCAGGCACAGTTGATCCGGACACGGGTTTTGTCGTGGATTTCTTCGACATCGAGGCTGCTTTCGCGCCCCTTTTGCAGCGCCTTGACCATCACTGCCTCAATGAGATCGAGGGTCTAACAAATCCGACCGCCGAAAATATCGCGATCTGGATCTGGGACCGATTAAAACCCGTCCTGCCGCAAATTGCGTCGGTAATAGTTTGGGAGACGCCGCAATGCTGGGCTGAATATGAAGGGTGAGACGATGCAACAAGATTCCGAGTCTGCGCTCGTTCTCTTCTCCGGCGGCCAGGATTCAACCACCTGTTTGGCCTGGGCGCTTGAGACATTCGCGCGCGTCGAGACGATCGGCTTTGATTACAGGCAGCGTCATCGGGTCGAATTAGACGTCCGCCCGCGCGTGCTCGAGCAATTGCGGAGGGACTTTGCGGGTTGGAGTGCTCGACTGGGCGAGGATCACCTCGTCGATATAGCGGTGCTCGCAAATTTGAGCGAAACGGCGCTCACCCACAGTGTCGAAATCGCGATGCAGGAGAATGGGCTCCCGAACACCTTCGTGCCTGGGCGCAACCTTCTCTTCTTGACGTTCGCGGCCGCCGTCGCTTATCGCCGAGGCGTAAGGCATTTGGTAGCTGGCGTCTGCGAGACGGATTACTCGGGCTACCCCGATTGCCGAGACGACACGATCAAAGCGATGCAAGTCGCTCTGAATCTTGGGATGGAGAAGCGCTTTGTCATCCATACTCCGTTGATGTGGATCGACAAGGCGCAGACCTGGGCGCTGGCCGAGCGGCTAGGAAACGAGACGCTGGTCAAGCTCATCCGTGAGGAAACCCACACCTGCTACAATGGCGACCGCGAGCACGCTCACGCCTGGGGCTTCGGATGCGGGGCCTGTCCAGCATGCGAACTGCGCGCCCAAGGTTGGGAACGCTTCCTCTCCTGCAGGTCGAACCCGAACGCGCGCCCACAAAGCAATTTGGCGTCGGCGCGCCTGCAGGTTTAGCTCGCATACACAGTACAGCATGAGCATGAAAGCATGCTGAGCAGCATTGTGCGAAGTGCAACGAAATGTTGGACACCCGACAGAGCGGTTCCGGCGGACCTCGTTGTAATTAAGGAGGGTTCTCCCTTGGCACGACTGATGCAGTGTCATCCGCAACACGTCGCCGACGACAGTGAGATCGCATCGAATGGCGCAATGACTCTCTCTCTCTTATCGTGATCCACAGTTCGAATCGATCCTAAGCTATCGGAGCCAGGCTCTCGGCATCGCCGCGGGATCACACCCTTGCCCCGGGGGGCCGCAGCTTACGAAAGGCTATGCCGGAGCCTCGTAATAGAACTGGAGAGGCTATGACGGGACAGCGCGAACCATTCGTGGAAGAAACACAGGAGACGCCGACAATACCGCGCCAGCGTTTGCAGCCCCCCTGGCCTGGTCACGAGAGTGAAGGATATTCACGCGAGTTCGTCACCGAGAGGATGCTACGGCAGTTCTTTTCTCCGTGGAATTCTTGTGTGTGGCGTCGGGGCGCGAATTGGGGATCGTCGCGGAGCCAAGCAGGCTCGCCACCTTGAACGTGCAATCCGACCTCGGGAGGACGACTTGTTCCGCCGGACCCATCGCCTGCGTGGGCAGAGATCGGAAAGCTCTCCTTGGCGCGACTTTCGGCGGATATTCCTTCCACCGCTTTGACGTGAGAGAATTCTTTACCCAGCCAGCATACGTTCACGTAGTTGCACTATAGGACAGACGGGACAGCTATGTTATTTGAAAATCTAAAGGTTCACCGCGTTGCGGTTCACGAGGTTTTTCGCCGCAACGACGACAGATCTATTCAGCCACCGGCGTATTCCAATAATCTGGAATCCCTGAGCGCTGAGGCTATGGGCGCCTTTCGACTTCGGATGACCGATGCATTGTCGGGTCAGACCCAAAGCCTGCAGATGCGGATTGTGAAGGTTGGTGCCGGCAGCTTCTTGGAATGTGCAGAAGGACTCATCGGTTCCGACGACGCAGCGTTCCTACTAGGCTCCAAGGAATTGGCCACCAAGCTTGCTGAGTCACAGCTGGCCCGGCGTATACCGGGCGGCATGGTCATTGTGTTCAACGGGACGGTGGGCGCAGTGTCGGTTCCGTTTATCGGCGTGATCAAGGCGGAAATCCAACAAGGCTTCCGGCGTTCTCTTGCGGGCGCAATTGCCATAATCGAGTTCCTGAACAATATCTTTCTCACACCTGCAACACGTCTTTATAAGATTGGCGTGATGGCATTTGATGACACGACAAAACCGAAGCCCGAGGGCCGGCGCGCCTTCATTTTCGATAGCAACATCTCCGCCGGCAATCGAGAGGCCGCAGCAACGTATTTCTACGATGGCTTTCTTGGCTGCGCGTTGCCCAGCGACGGTCCCTACGAGACCATGAGGTTCTTCGATCTGACAAAGGAGTTCATTCGTGGCTCAGACCTGCAGCCCGAGAAGAAGCGTGATATGGTCGATAGCCTCTATGTGTTCGTTCGGGACGAACAAGATCCGACGTTCACCGCTGACCAGTTTGGCAGTCGATTTTTTCCGGCAGAACTCCAAGACCCATATGCCGATTTCATGACCAACAGGAAGTTCACGCCGAATGCAGTCGTGAGAGACACGTCGCAGATGGGCAGTCGACTTCGCAGGCGTCGGCTAAAGTTTGGCGGAGACATTGAGCTCTCCGCTTCACCCGAGGCACTGAAGACCAAGGTGCATATGGAGCCAATTCCAGCTGACGGGATCCTCGGCGATAGCAATAGCTGGACGCGGGTTATCATCCGTGAGCGCTTAACGGGCGAGCAATGACGGACCGCGAAACCAAGCTACTCGAGCGGTGGCGCGCCGAGCGCCCGATGTATGCTGCTTGGGGAAATTTTGTCTCGGCGACATTGACTGATGCCATCGCCGAGGAAATTAAACCAACGGCTGTCGAGCTTTTCCTCCGTATCCCGATCAGGCCACGGACAAAAGACGAGTCGTCGCTCTTGACCAAAGCTTTCAGGCGGGGAAAACCCTATGCGGATCCCTACAACGATATCGAAGACAAGGTCGGTTTGCGTGTCGTCGTCTTGGTCTCGTCCGACATCAAGGTTGTAGAGAGGGTAATCAAGAGATGCCCGAATTGGACAGCCGTCCTCGCGCGGGACTACGAAGAGGAGCGAAGGCAGCGGCCGTACGAATTCGACTATCAGTCAGTTCACTACATAGTTCGGTCAAAGGAGGAGTTGACATTTGATGATGTGATCGTCGAGGCCGGTAAACCCTGCGAGATTCAGGTCCGCACGTTACTCCAGCACGCCTACAGCGAACTAACGCACGACACGATATACAAGCCTAGCGTCCAAGCCTCGCCTGAAGTGAAGCGTTCGGCCGCTAAGAGCATGGCCCTGATGGAGGCCACGGACGACTACTTCATGAGGGTAAGGGAATGGTTGGATGCGGCACTGGCTCCAAGTCGCCTGGTATCAGCAGCTGTCGACCGCTTGTACCGCTCATTTACGGGGTTGGAGCCTCAGCCGTCGCCGCTGGATACGTTGCTGATTGATCACTTTGGCCAGTGGGCGAAGGAGGGCTTCGAGGAAAACCTAAAGCAGTTTCTTCATGACAAAGCCTTTCTGGCGGACCGTATTAGAGAACGCGCCCCAACAGACCTATTATTCCGTCAGCCTGCTATACTTTTGGTCTACTGGGCCATCAAAGTTGCGCCTCGCGGTGCGCCTGAGAATGGCCCGCTTACTGACCAAGAGTTCGGCCCAATATACAGTGATCTCGGCTTGGCTCGGGCCGCAGCGAAGGGGTAGTCGCCTTTCGGCGGCGGCGCCGATGTAAGGCGCAGCCGAGACTTGGGCGCGTCACGTCAGGTGTCTGTAAGGCGATCGGAGTACGCAGCAACTGTGATTGTGGAAATTTCAGCGCCCACTGAGGGGATTGCCGAATTGGAAATTTTCGAAAGACTTGAAGGGTTGATCGATGCGCCCAAAGGTGAAACAGTCAACGATGCCCGGGCGATGCTGCATCAATTCGAGTCGGCAATGACCGCTGACGCAATCCACCAATTCTTGCTGGATCTGATGACCTTGGTCTTCGTCGCGGAGTCTGCCGATCACAATTTTCTCGCGTCAGTACGAAAACTGGCGAAAATTAGGCTTGCCGTGCTCAAGATGGTTTGCGGAGTCTCAGTCTGACCGTCCGCGCCTGAGCTTTTTTCGTGCGGTGGGAACAACTCCGAAACATCAGGGTCGTGACGCCGACCGCACGTCCCACCCCGCGGCCTTTCCCCGTAAGAACTGCCCGCCGGTCAAAGCCGACGGAGGCCTTGTTATTGCTTCATGCTTCCGTCGGCCAGTTCTCGAAAAACCAGGCACCAAAAGCGGTAGTCGGCGTTTCGACCAGCAAAATTCGCCTCTAGCGCGGACCAAGCTACCGCAGTCGCAGCGTCGCGCCCGTAAAGCTCGATCGCGGCACTTACGGCACGCTTAGGATCGGCCAATTCGGCCACCGTCAAAACATTCGAGGGGCGAGTATCTGCGGGCATCCGCACATTGTGCCATGTCGGTGCCGATGCGACAACAATGGTGTCGGCAGCTATGTGCTGCCGAGCGCTTTTGCCTCGCCTTCCAGCGTCTCCCTGTGGTTGCCGTGCTTCGCGACAGGTTGTGGACTTCTGGAATAGCGTCCATTACCACCGCTCGGCCGATCTGTAATGGCATGTGGAAGATGGCACGGCTTTCAACCCCTGCTCGAAGCAGGCGGAAGATGCCGTTATGTGGTCGGCTAAGCATGGGCTTTGCGTCGCTTCCAACAGTTGGCGGCGTCAGCCCCTCGCATCTGGTGGCACACCCCGGAGGATCCGGGGTTGCAGTGCGGGTCGAGCCCGAATGCGCAGGAACGCAATTTCGCTCAGGCAATCCTACCAGATTCACCGCGTCTCGAACTCACTCCTTCGCATCGTCCAAACAGCTCTCAGACGCATTGATCCCGTTGGGGCGAATGCGGTGGCCCGATCGTGTGGCCGACCATTGCCGAATTTCACCGGTGCCGAACCGACGATGGTCGAACGCCGATGGTTGCCCTTTAGCGCTACTGTGCATAGAAAGCATTCTGCTTGGGGCGAAAAGAATTAGGATTACGAAGGGCGTGGGTTCTAAATTCGAAAAACTGAATCGGCTGCGCGAGTCTCTGCGCGATTCCAATCATGATTTCCGAGCGAGCACCCAGCTTTTCAGCAGCTTGGATGTCGCCAAGATTGATCGCGATATGGATCTCGCTGGTCGCGGGAAAGAGCGTGGCGAGGGCAACCAGCCCCCGAAGACCGCCAAGAATCTCGACGATCTCGAACATGCGATCATTGAACGGGTCGAGGACGAGAAAAAGGCTTCCTATCATACTCTAGAGGACAACCTGCAGCTTCTCGGCGGACGTCTCGCCGGCCTCGATTTCGAAGAACAGTTCGGTCTCATCCGTCAGGCGAACGCGGCCAGCGTATCAGACTTCAAAGCTTCGGTTACGGTCGGGCTGGATGAACTCCATGGATTAAGAAGGGCTCTCGACGACGCTGAGAAAGAGCACGCCTGGTTCAAAGAGAAGCACGGATTGGTTCGCGCGGCGCGCGTCCAGCACGGCGCGGCTCATCTTTTGCGGCTCTCGCTGCTGCTGCTCCTTTTTCTTGTCGAAACAGGGATGAACGGGAGTTTCCTTGCCAAAGGGAATGAGCAGGGGTTCTTTGGCGGCATCCTGGAGGCAGCAGCATTCTCGTTCATCAACATCGGCGCCGCATTGCTTCTCGCGGTTTTCTGCGCCCGCCTGGTCACCCACCGGTCGGTCTTTGGGAAGCTGGTCGGGATTTTCTCGATCGTTGTCTATGTCGCTCTGGCCGTGACCATAAATCTGGCGCTGGCGCACTATCGCGAGGTGAGTGGCTCGCTCGCGGACGGCGCCGGCACAGAGGTCATCCGAAACATGCTTGCCAATCCGGCGGGCCTTATGGACGTGAAGTCGTGGCTGCTGTTTGCGATTGGCCTCATGTTTTCGATTTTCGCATTTATTGACGGCTGGTTCGTACTTGACCCGTATCCGGGTTACGCTGGCGTCGAAAATCGGCTGGTCCGTAAGCGGCAGGACTATATCGACCGGAAGAGGGAGTTGATTGAAGAACTGCAAGATGTTCGCGACGACCACAATGAAAAGGTTGAGGACATCGTCAAGGAACTCGGCAGCCGTCGCAGGGAGCATCGTGCGATCGTCGATCATCGGTCCAGACTTCTGGCGCTTTTTGCACAGCATCAGGACCAGTTGGAGCGAGCCTGCAACCAGCTTCTGTCGAAATACAGGGAAGCGAACATACAGGCGAGGAAAGAGCCTGCCCCCAAACATTTCGGGGCGCCTTACAAGCTCGATCGCATCAAACCTCAAATTTCCGGTGACGGGGAGTGGAGCGAGGGGGACGTTGGCGCATCCATCCGCGAGGCGCAAGAAGAGCTCAATGGTCAAGTCCGCCTTATCGGCCAGGAGTGCGAGCGGGGGATTGAGAAGTACCGCGAGCTCGACAAACTTCATCCGGACAGCGTGAATGGCTAGGCGAGCTCGCAGGCGCAAGAACGGCCATGCGGGCACGATCGTCGCGGCTGTCGCCCTTGGGCTGCTATCGGTTGCGATGCTGGCCGGCTTTGGCTGGATGTGGTCGCGATCTGGCAAGGGTCAGATCGACACCAGCACGAATTGTCCGTTGGATGGGCCAACCAGTCTCACGGCTGTTCTCGTCGATGCCACCGATCCGATTTCGACAACGACGATGGCCGATCTGAGGAACGAGTTCCGCAAGACAATCGGGCGGGTTGAGCCAGGCGGATATATGAGAATTTACACGCTGAACTCTGAGCCGGGCGACCTGACCGTGATGTTCGATGGGTGCAATCCTGGCGATGGGTCGACGGTGGATAGTTGGACCAACAACCCAGTGCGTCGTCAAAAGAAGTGGGAAGGCGCCTTTGGCGATCCTTTGAACAAGCTTCCTGATCAAATTCCGAATGCTGCCTCCGCCAGCCAGTCTCCGATCATGGCCGGCATTCAGCAGATCAAATTGTCGCTCTTCGACAGCAGCTTGGCGAAACAGGGTCGCGCAAAGCGATTGGTGGTCGCCTCGGACATGATTGAACATACGGCGCTTTATTCGCAGTACCGATCCGGGCTCGACTACCAGAAATACGTCAATAGCGCTGCCGATCGGACTTACGGCACCTCCCTTGATGGAGTGGACGTGACAATTCTCTACATCGACCGGGCAAAGAAGCCGTTTCAGTCGCTCGACCATGCCGAGTTCTGGACGCAATGGGTCCAAAGCCACCACGGCGAGTTCCAAAAGCTGGTTGGCTTGGAGGGGTTAAATTGATGTCGAGAAAGCACGACAATTCCCTATTGGGGCATCGAGGCTTCCCGCTTGTTGTCTTCGCGGCTTTGACGCTCGGAGGCTGCGTTTTCATCGCCATTGCGAAGCTCTCAGGTGTAAACCCGATCGCGGCC
Source organism: Mesorhizobium salmacidum (SeqCode) (assembly GCF_037179605.1). NCBI lineage: Bacteria > Pseudomonadati > Pseudomonadota > Alphaproteobacteria > Hyphomicrobiales > Phyllobacteriaceae > Mesorhizobium > Mesorhizobium salmacidum (SeqCode). The sequence continues at coordinate 51,592 of NZ_JAPYKS010000025.1, read as the reverse complement.
GCGGGTGCACCTGTATGCCTGATGCTCTTTTATCTCGGCGTTTCGATCTTCACTGGAAAGCTGCGCCTTCACGATGAGCAGACCGGCGACAATCTTTACTACATGGGCTTTCTGTTCACGCTCACGAGCCTTGGCGTGTCGTTGTTCCAGTTCGGGTCGGAAGGCTCCACTGATGCAATCGTTCGCAACTTCGGTATCGCTATTACGTCGACCATCACCGGCATCGCGCTCAGAATTTTCTACAATCAGATGCGCCGGGATCCGGCCGACATCGAGCGGACGGCCAGGCACGAACTCGCCGATATGACTCGGCGAGTAAGAGCCGAGATGGAGAGCGTCACCAGGGAGTTTGCTGACTTTCGCCGCGTCAGCCATCAAATGCTCGAAGAGGGCTTCGCAGAGATTGCCGTGCAAGCAGAGCGGAACGGCGAGCACATAAGATCCGCATTGGACAAGATCGCCATGGAATCGATCAAGCCGGTCCAGGAGGCATCTGGCAAGCTCAGTGATGCGCTTAAAGACAATTTCGGGCAGGTCGAAAGTCAGTTCTCTTCGATTGCGCAGCGGGTCGAAGCTGCTGCTGATTTGCTCGACAAAGCCAACAGCTCGATGTCTTCGTCGGTCGGTAAGCTCGGCGAACAAGCTGACACAGTGGCCACGAAGCTGGAAAGAGTTGTCGTGCCTGACGAGGTGCTAAAGAACGATCTGGCGCCCATGGTAAAGCTCCTGGGCAGCGCTGTCGCCCAGTATGCGGTCAAGACCGAGACGGCCTCGCAGGAGCAACAAGCTCGTATGGCCGGTCTCGCTGACGCAGTGGCGAAGGTGGCGAGTGGTGTAGAGCGGGCGGCAGCCGCGGCAGAGAGGACAGCGGAGAATGTTCAAGCGCAGCAGCGCCTAACCGAAGCGCTTGCGGCAGTGATGCAAAAGCAGAGTAAGGATACGAGCGAACTCGTTGCAACAATTGCAGAAAGGAGTCTTCAGGCGGCTCGCGCCAGCCATGCTGCCAACGACGCCATAGCAATCGATCCAGCACGCGCAGGGATACCTGCCGCCAGTGTTGGTGAAGAGGCAATAGTCACCATCTCCGAAGGTGCTCAAAGCGATTCCTTCCAATCCTTAGGCGGCGCGCCAGAGAAGGCTGAACCGCCGCGAAAAAGCGGCTGGTGGGGCCGGTGAGCGAGGTCGGCGGAACGGCGGTCGCTTTTGAGCGCAAGGGCTACGGCCGCGGCCTGATCCTGGGGCTGACAATGGCCGAGACGATGCTGCTTTTGGTGTTCTGCCTGCTGCTTGCAGCCGGCGCAATTATCGCCAAGAAGCAGAAAGAGGCTGCAGAGGCACAGAAGATTGCCCAGTCCCTCAAACAGGAATCGCGTAAGCTCGACGAGGAAAACAAGCGGCTCCTTGCTCAGCTGAATGAAATGGTCAAACCCGCGACAGGGCGCAACGTGCCCGACCAGCAATGGCGTGAGCTGGTCCTGGCCAAAGAGAACATTGAAAGCATCAAAAAGGCAGGGCTTTCGGTTGAAGAAGCGGTGAAACTGGCCCCGGTCACGAGGGTCCTTTCCGACAACGATGTCGACGCTGATCAAGCCAAAACGATGATCGAGCGCACGAAGGTGCTGAACGAGTTTGGCTACCTTGGTACGGCCAAGACCTCGAAGGACCTTTCAGATGCCTTGAAGAAGGCAGACGCGCCTGCGATGGCCGCCAAGCCGCACGATTGGCCGCCGATCATCAGTCTCAGCGAACTCAGCGGCTATAATTTCGATACCGGAAGTGCGGAGCTTTCCGATAGCTTCAGGCTGCGGTTGCGCGACCTGTCGAAGACGATTGCGGGCATTGCAACATCATACGGCGTCGACGTCATCGAGGTGATTGGACATACGGACGAGCAGGCCATGTCCGGTCAGTTATCGAACATGGACAAAGGTCTCCAACCGGTCCTGGCCCGCAAGGTAGAAGTCGGTACGCTTCATCCGGCCGACAACGCCGGCCTTGGGCTGGCACGTGCAATCTCGGTCACGAGCATCCTTCGCGATATGCCCGAGCTGAAACGGTTCACCATCCTGCCGATGTCGGGTGGCCAGCTGATATTGCCTGGCGACCATCTGACCGACGGAGCGCAGGCCGGCGACGTGAAGGCGAGACGACGAATTGAAATCAGGGTGAGGCAGCGCTCCCGCGAAACCGACCTCGCGCCGGCTGGGGGATCGAAGTCGTGAGTGGGAAAGAATGCTAGTGGCTTAGCATTTGGGTTGGGGGCTCTGGGAATGGGGTTTTACGTTCGAAAATCGATCGGTGCAGGTCCGTTCCGCTTCAACTTTTCGTCAGGCGGGGTCGGCGTCTCGGTTGGTGTAAAAGGTCTTCGGATCGGAACGGGGCCGCGCGGCCACTATATCCACGCAGGCCTAGGCGATCTCTACTATCGCGGCACGCTCGGAAAAGCCGGCGCGAAAAAGGGTGTCCAACAGCCAACCCGTCACACGTCGCAAGCTCAACCGCAACCGTCGGCCCCACAATACATCACGGATGACGTCGTGATGAGAGAGATCGAGTCCGGCGACGTTATGGACATGCGGGATGAGACGTTTGCAAATGTGCTCGATGAAATCAACGCCAGGCAATCGCAGAAGCGGCTCTCCGTGGCGCTAGCAGTTCTATTCGGAATAGCCGGGTTCCTTGTTGGGAAAGCGCTCGGAGGTTCCGGGCCTGTGCTGGGGACCGCTGCTTTTCTGCCGGGCATGCTCATTGGCAAATGGTTTGATGGCTACCTCAGGGTAAGCGTGCTCTATTATGATCTGGAGCAAGACGCCGAAGCTGCCTATGGCGGGCTGGTTGCCGCCTTCGAAACGCTCACTCGATGCGCAGGAAGGTGGCATGTCGCTGCCGGCGGCAAGATCCAGGATCTGACAACTTGGAAGCGCAATGCCGGGGCCAGCATGCTGGTCGACAAAAAGCCCACAACACTTGCAAACACCTTACCGCACGTCGTTCGCAGCAACGTTACACCGCCTTCGATGCACGTAGGACGGCAGGTTCTCTATTTCATGCCAGATCTCGTCCTCGTGAAGGACGGCAACCGCTTCGGCGCGGTTGGATACGCCGATCTCCATACACAGTTTGCTCCGAGCAATTTCATCGAGACGGGGAGAGTTCCGTCCGACGCTGAAGTGGTTGCACATACTTGGGCCCACCCTAACAAAAGCGGTGGGCCGGACAGGCGATTCAAAAACAATCGGCAGATTCCCGTCTGCCGCTACGAAGCCTTGCGCCTCTCCAGTGCGACTGGACTGAACGAACTCTTGGAATTCTCCAGGACGGGCGTGAGTCAGCCTTTTTGCCAGGCTCTAATGGCACTCGCGGCATTGCATCTAGGCTCTAGCCGCAAGGCCACAAAGATGGACGCACGTGGACCCTCACCCCGGGGCTGACACGAATACCCGCCCTGTGCGACCTGTAAACGGCTCGAGAAGATAGGAGGTTATCTTACAGAGCCACATTGTCGGTATGTGCCGCGCGCCATCCCCAGAGGCATGGTCTTGAGGAGATAAAGGTAAGATGTCAGGCTCATTTTGAAACGCAACGAAGGTCTCGTCATAGTTATCGTAACAACGCTCGGCGTCTCCGGCTTTCGCTGCCGACGATTTCTGAAAGCGCGTTCAGGATTCCGCAAACGCGTCGAAAAAGGGGGCGTCTACACGGCCATCGGGTATTCCGCCAGCAACGTCACCGTGAGCCAGGCCGAAGGCAGCCCGATCATTCTCCACACCTCGGCCAGCCCGGTTGATGCCGTGCGATCCTCTATAACCACAATCATCCCGATCACACCGGGGCGATTTGACGGTTGCGATGCGTTCGGTACCGCTCTGCCCTACGATCAATTCATCAACGCCGGCACGCAGTTGAAATATGGCGGCCAGGCACGACGAACTCAGCATTGAGCGCAATAAGCTTGTCCAGGCTGGTGATCCATTTATCCACCGGACGCAGGCAATGACGAGCTGGAAATCTACAGCCATAAGCTTCTGGTCACAGCCAGGCCGGACACAGGTCGCGGACGTTCACGTGCCAGACAGTGTGGTTGCGGAGGTCACGGACCGCGGTCACCCAAGGCCATTTTGGAGACTCCGGTCTGCCCCTGCTCAAAGCATCGCCATGCCGCCATTCACGTGAATTGTCTGACCGGTGACGTAGGCAGCTCCATTGGAAGCGAGGTAGGCGACTGCGGAAGCGACTTCGTCGCTGGTGCCCATGCGCTTCGTGGGGATCGCCGCCATGATCGCTTCTTTCTGCTTGTCGTTGAGCTTGTCGGTCATCGCCGATTCGATGAAGCCCGGGGCGACGCAGTTGACCGTGATGCTTCGGGGGGCGATCTCCTGCGCCAGCGACTTGGAAAACCCGATCATGCCAGCCTTGGAGGCTGAGTAATTGGTCTGGCCGGCATTGCCGGTGACGCCGGAGACCGAAGTGATGTTGATGATGCGGCCGTGCCGGCGCCGCATCATCGGATGGGTGAGTTCGCGGGTCAGCCGGAACACGGCTGTCAGGTTGACCTCGAGCACGCTGTCCCAGTCGGCGTCGGACATGCGCACGAACAGCCCGTCCTTCGTGATGCCGGCATTGTTGACCAGAATGTCGACGCCCTCGAGATCTGCCTCCGCCTTCTGGCCGAGCGCCTTGACTTCATCGCGGTTCGACAGATTGGCCGGAAACAGCTTGACCCGGTCGCCGAGCTCACCCGCCAGCGTTTCCAGTTTCTCGATGCGCGTGCCATGGAGTCCGACGATCGCGCCCTGAGCATGCAGCACCCTGGCGATCGCCTCACCGATGCCTCCCGTTGCGCCGGTGACGAGCGCCTTGCGGCCATTCAATTCGAACATTTCTTATCCTCTTCTCAATCGTGCAGGCCGGTGATGAATTGTGCAATTTACAGGCCTTTGCTGCGGTCGGTCTCGGCCACGGGATGCGCGGCGCCGCTCGACAACGTGATCACCTCATCTGAGGCTTCGTGCTGGGGGTTACGCCAAGTACTGCATGCAACATTCAGCCGGACCGACGGAGTGATACGGGTCGGTGACCTTTGCGGGAGGCATCTCGCAGGGCTTCTACACCTGTTTGAATGCTAAAACTGCGTTCAGTCCGCCCATGGCGAAGGCGTTGCTCATGGCCACGCGCACCTTGCGCTCGCGCGCAACATTGGGCGTGACGTCGAGATCGCAATTGGGGTCTGGCTGGCGATAATTGGCGGTCGGCGGCACAACACCGTCTTTGATCGCCATCACACAGGCGATCATTTCAAGCGCACTCGCTGCACCGAGGCAATGCCCGTGGGTGGACTTGGTGGAAGAGACGGACATCGAATTGGCATGATTACCGAAGACGCGCCTGATGGCCGCTGTTTCGATTTCATCGTTGGCCTTCGTGCCGGTGCCATGCGCGTTTAAGTACTGCACATCCTCGGCATTCAACCCGGCATCGGCAAGGCAGGCGCGCATCGCCGCTTCCGGCCCCTCGACAGTCGGCGCAGCGATGTGGAAGGCATCGGCGGAAAGCCCGATGCCAGCGATCTCGGCAAGGATCGTGGCGCCGCGTGCCTTGGCATGCTCATAGCTTTCCAGCACGGCCATACCCGCACCCTCGCCCAGCACCAAGCCCCTCCTGTCGGCGGAGAAGGGCCGGCAAGTATCCGGAGCGAGTACGCGCATCGCCTCCCACGATTTCATCACAATAAACACAAATGGCGCGTCGCTGCCTCCGGCAAGCATCACGTCGGCCCGGCCGTACCTGATCTGGTCGACGGCCGAGGCGATCGCATGGTTGGCCGAGGCACAGGCGGACGTGGCGCCGAAGACCGGCCCGCGCAGGCCGAGGCTCATGCTGACGTGGCAGGCAGCTGCGCTCGGCATCGCCTTTACTCCAGTCATGAGATCAATGCGGGTCGCGCCGCCTAAAAGCAGGGCGCGATATGCTTTTTCGGCCGCGTCCCAGCCGCCGAAGCCGACGCCGACCGTCGCGCCGAAGCGATGGGCGTTTCCTTCATCGCAGGAAAGTCCGGCCTCTCGCATCGCTTCGTGCGCCGCAAGAACAGAAAGTAGGCTGAAGCGGGCCATGGAGACGAGCTGCCTGCGGTCAAGGTCGTGCTCAGGCAGCGCCTTGATCTCGGCGCCGATCATGCCCTTCAGCTCATGAAGGTCTGCATTGACAATCGGGCCGATGGCGGAGAGGCCTTCGCGCATCCCTGTCCAAATGGAGGCGACGTCGGTGCCCAGTCCGCACAACCCGCCTATTCCGGTGATGACGACGCGCCTGTCCATTCAAGCCACCTTAGCAAGCAAGCCGCGCATGGCTTCAACCATGCCGCCGACATTCTGAACACCCGTCCACGCCTCGGCCGTGTTCATTTCGATTTTGATGCCGTAGGCTTGCTCCAAATCCCAGAGCACGTCAGCTAATCCCAGTGAATCGATGCCAAGCTCGGTCATTTCCGTCTCAGCCGTTATTTCGCCGACGATGGAAGCAGTCGTTTCCTCGCCGCTCTCCGCTTCGACCCGTTTCTTGATTATGGCAATGATTTCCGTTGTAAGTTGATCAGCCATTGTGTTCCTTTCCCATTTCAGCTTATTTTGACGTGGATGCGGCTCGACTCCTGAGATCGGCGGCGTGGCAAAAATAGCCATTAAGCTTGCCAGCCGACGAAGCCCAATGCTCATTAGAGCCGGATTAGTTCCGGCGTTCTGCGGCAGGCGTGCCGATGACGAAGAGGGTCGCCGGCAAGAATGAATTGCTCGTGAAAGGTCAGCGTCAGTACCTCTTGGTATGTAGCCCGCATCATAACTCCGGACCGTTTCGGTCGATCAGGCTACCGGACGGCCACTCGTCCATCGAGCGTCCAATTGGCGAGACCAAGAGGAGCACGTCTTCAAGGCGCGTGGGCGGCAGGTCGGGATGCACATCTGGGAGCGTCGACCGTACGCGAACGCCCGAAATAACGGTCGCCAGACCGCCTCGACAGAACCTCTCAACATGGTTGCGCATCGCGTGCCGAACCGTGCCGAAAGCGAATGGAACCCGAAGCTGCTGCAGCACTGGAAACACAACGCCCAGTGAAAAGCTTATTCCGAGTCCTTCAAGATCCGGACGGATCCCATACAATCCCAGTTCGGCCACCAATAGATCGACCTCGCCAACTTTGATGAACCGGCGCAGTATGCCAATGTGAGCCGCTAAGCCGTGCGCATCGTAGCCGATTGCGCGGAATTCCGGCCTCGCACCGCCCCAACTGCGGCCGCCTTGGAATGGCTTTGCGTGGAAGGCCCCAGTCCGTCCATAGTTCGTTCGGAAGAAGTCGGACAGTTCGGCATGGTCGGCCAGTTGCAATTCATTTTCCCAGCACAACCGCCACCGCACGTCAGAACGCATGGAAGACCTCGTCTTTATTGCTGTTTCTTGAGGTAAGCACCTGTGCAGGAAAGAGCCTGTTGCCGCGAGCCGACGACGTGGCTTGCGCGGACCGAAGAACCCAGCCACAATGGGCACGCGGCTTGGGAGGTTCGGCGAACACCAGAAGGCGTGCACCAGAAAATGCTACGCGGGCCAAAAATGCTCCTAGGAGCTAACGCAAACATCGACAACTTCCTTTAAGGGGCTTTCTTGAATTGTCCCTATGCGGCGTTCTGCAAAACCGATCAAATCGTTTGTTTCGATTTGAGGCATCCACATAATGGATAGCTAAAATGCGGTTCAAAGGCTTGCCTCATATCCGAACGGATCAAGGTTCTTGACGCGCGCGTTCGCGCTGCCGCGAAACAGAAGCTATGGCTCGCCTGTTCATGACGGCTCCCGGCGTCGGCGCCGTCATCGCGCTGTCGGTTGCCTCGACTTATGACGATGCCTCCCGCTTCCGTCGATCCTCCAAGGCCGGCGCCCAGGCGCTATGAATCCGGAGGGTCAATCGAATCCGGCGTCTCTCCCAGCGCGGTGACTAGCTCACGCGAACCCACCTATATGAAGTCGCCAATGTGATCCTCACGCGACAGGTTAGCTTCTCTTCTCTGAAGGCCTGGGCCCGCGGATCGCCAAGGGCGCCGGCTTCAAGAAGGCAAAGGTTGCGGTGGCGCACAAGCTCGCCGTCATCCTCCAAGACGAGGGAGCCGTTCCGCTATGCGGCTGCTGCAGCCAAGACGAGCTTCGCCGCCTGAACGTCGTCGGGAATTCCAATCATGGCCCATTCTCACCGCGGGCGGGCGCGAGAGCCATTAGACTCGATACGGACCAATTCGGTCGCCCGGCAAGGATGACGACTTCGTCATCCCGCGATGAAAGGCGAAAATGGCCATCGTCGTCCTTCCCACCAACATGGCCGGTTAGGTACCAGCGTCCATCTCGGCGAATTTTTCTGCGCTTTCTCAGGAGCGTCGAGGTATCCCGTGAACCATGCCAGGGGGCTTTGAGAGAACCTCAACAGGAACCCTGCCAAGGTATCCGTCCCCCGCCGGTGCCCCACCCGGCATGGCCATACCCATGGACATCTAACCTGAATGCAAGATATGGCAGCTCCTTCTTGCCTTCGCGCTCCAATGCGAATGTCCATCGACTGCAAGACGCACTCTCGCTGACCGGCCGAAGTTGCGATATCAGCTTCCGAAGGATTCAAAACTTGAACTTGAAGCCGACCGATGTGGTGACGGCGTAGAAGTCCATGCCAGCTGCGCCCTTGTGGAGCCGAGCGCCTTTGGCACCGGACGCCGTCACGTCGCCTCTCTCTCGGAGGTAGCTGTCCACGTCGGCCGCGAGAAAGATGCTGACGCTCTCAGTCACTTGATAATTGGCCTTGGCGCCGAGCGAGATGAAGTCGATCGAGCTGAAGCGATCTTCGAATAGAAGTCCCCTCAACCAATGGTAGTCGTCAGCCTCGGGATTGACCATCCGGCCGCCACGAAGCAACCCCGACAAGGTCCAGTCACCGAGCTTCGTCGTTATCTCCGCGCCAAGGAATACGCCCGGAAAACGCTGCTCGTAGGTGATGCCGGGTTCGCCGGGCGGGAACGACCTGTGCCGGTTACGGAAGCCATCATAGCTGTAGACTCCCAAACCTCCGTAAGCAGTCCACTTGATGTTGGTGTATTTAAAGCCGCCATGCAGATTGAGGGTCGTGGCATTGCCGATCGGGAAGTCGTGGCCGACTGCGATGTCGATATTGATGTAGCGGTTGAGCCTGGTGTCGGGATGCACCGACAGATCCCACCAACGGTCCCAATTAAAGTTCACGTTGTCCGGAGGCTTCTTAAACTTCAAATCAACCCAATCGTAATCCTCCATGTAGCTGTTGCCCGACAAAGCAGTCATAGCGCTAGCCGAGATCGTCCAACGGTTATCCATCTCAGCCTTGAAGCCGGTGGTCAGAACCGGCGCCTGCGTTTCCCAGATCAGTTGGCTGATATGATGGCCTGCCTCGTCCAAGATGAGCTCGTTGGCTTTGAGCCAAGTATACCCGACACCGCCGAGAAATATGATGCCGTCGTCAGGCGCAGCGTAAATTGTCTGATCAGCAGCCATGGCACTTGTCGAGGACGTGCAGAAAGCAACAAGACCGATCAAGATTGCGCGGCTGTTTTCTGCGAGCTGTGCAGTGCATGTGCGATAGAAGCGGCGGCCAACTGCGACGAGCAGGGACCGGGAAGCGGTGTAAGACATCGTAAAGGCAAGCACGGCTTTTTGCGTTATCCGTATTTCCTCGTTGGCATCGCAGTTGTGGGGTGTCACTGGGCTTCCTCGTTGCTAAAATGAATGCGATTGGACGCTGTGAGCAGAGCCGTGCCCCTCGCGACAAGGTCACAAAAGCTTGCTTCCGTTGCCACAGGGGAATGCAGCGATCGGCATCCTGCTCGGGGCAACGCTATGCTTCAGTGCGCCTGACCTGTTGATGCTCTCCCTTCCCGCAGGCCCCACCCATCATAGATCGTGCCAACGTAAGCTCCCTTTGAAAACAAGGGATGACCGTCAGAGGCGGTGTCTGACAGCCGACATTGTCGGATATCGGACAGGGGCATCAAGGAGGCGGTCTCCCGCGGCCAGAGCTCCCCTTTGGGACACCGCTGGCATGAGACCTTAGCTGCCTTCCCGACTTTTGACGAAGTCGACACGTGGTCGAGCTTTCCCGCAACCTCCGCTCGGGAGAAGGCGCGCACATCCCGGATTTCCTAGTCAGGCGCGAACGCCGGCACACGTTTGTCGACGCGGGATCTGGGGTCGGGACACCCTCGGCTCGAAAACGCCGCCAGCGAGCGCGGTTGCGAATACGAGGCAGCGTGTGGGCATTTCGACAGCGATCTCCTGCCGGCGTGAGCGGCCTTCGAACTCAGGATAGCGATGGCCGCCGACGCTGGCGGATCACACCGCGGTACGGCAACATTGATGGAGAATTTTTGTTGCGATAGCACGCCAATCAGCGCCCTGATGACCGTGGCCGAAGCGAAAGGAGAGGTGGCAGGTCGGCGGGCTGGGGCTGGGCCGCAAGCATTCACCAAGATTCAGGGATTCTCGGTTCGCCGGGGTGGCTGGTCTCGCACGAGGGAGGCGAGCATCCCGGGTTACGCACGCAGTCGACACTAAGTAACTCTCAAATTATGGCGATCCCGACAGGATTCGAACCTGTGACCATCGGCTTAGAAGGCCGGTGCTCTGTCCAGCTGAGCTACGGGACCGTCGGCCGGCCCACGGGCCGGCTGAAATACTTGGCACTGGCCGCAGTCAATGCGTCCAGGGCGCCTACGCCGAAAAGGAAGGGCTTGCCCTCAGTGTCGAGGAACCGAAAGAGACCAAGCGCCGCCAGATTTCCTATGCGGAGAATTTCGGCTGTGACCGCAGGACGTTTCTAAACTGCCGGGCGGAAGGTGACCGGCAGGCGCTGCGGGCAGCGAATAACGTAAGACGGCATATAGACGACATCCTCCGCGGCGATGGTCAGCGCAAGATCCTCCAGCCGCCCGAACAGCGCGGGGAAGGCGCAGCCCAATTCCAGGCGCGCCAGCGCGGCGCCCATGCAGACATGCGGCCCCTCGCCGAAGGACAGGTGCGGGTTGTGCCCCCGGGTGACATCGAATCTGTCGGCGCCGGGACCGAAGGCCTTTTCGTCCCGGTTGGCCGCATGGAACACCATCAGGACGGCGTCGCCGCGGCGGACCCTGCATCCGTCGATCTCCACGTCCTGGGTGGCATAGCGGAACGGCAGATTGGCCACTGCGCTGCCCCAGCGCAGGATCTCCTCGATCGCCTGTGACCACGGAACTTTGCCGCTGCGCACCAGGTGCAGTTGCTGCGGATGTGTAAGTAATGCCAGCACGCCATTGCCAATGACGCCGCTAGTGGTCACGAAGCCCGCGGAGAGAACCATGAACAGCATGTCGATGAGCTCGGTGTCGGAAACGATCTCGCCGTTGTCGCGCGCGACGATCAGGGCCGAAGCCAGATCGTCGCCGGGCTGGCCCCGCTTGAGCGCGATCAGGCGACGGAAGAACTCCGGGATGCGCTGCCGCGTCTGTCGCACCTCTGCGGCTGTGGCTGAGGTGTTGGCCAGGCTGTAGGTGAGCTCGACGATCTCCTCGCGCTGTTCCTCCGGCAAACCGAAAAGTTCGGCGATTACGATGGTGGGCAGGGGAACGGCGAACTCGCACATCAGATCGGCACTGCCGCCGCGCTGCGCCATCTCGGCCAGGAGCCGATCGACGCATTGTTCGATCCGTGGCGCCAGCAAGGCCATACGAGTGGGCGCGAAGCTCCTGGACAGCAGGCCACGCAAGCGCCGGTGATCGGCGCCATGCGCCGTGACCATGTTGTCCACTTTGCACATCCCGATCAGCGGATGATCCTCGGGAATCTGGCCGTCCTGCAGCGCCCGCCACTGTCGCCAGTCCCTGTTGAAACGCTGGTCGGAAAGTACCCGCCTGAGCGTCTGGTGACCGCCTGCCGCCCAGGTTACCACATCGCCTGGCAGCGACACTCGCGCCATTCCCCCCTGCTGCAGAATCGCAGAAGACAGAATCTCAAGTTGCTTGGGAGCGACCGACACACCGATCACATCGCGATGATGGTTTTCTACGCGCATGCCAACAACTCCTTTTCCATCGCACTGTGGCAGCTCCAGGTCCATTACTATCGGCCGTTGGTCGAACGCATCATCCGACAAGCCGAGCGGCGCGTGCTGGACGGCGAGCCGGTACCGGCCGGCGAGAAGTTGGTCATCCTGTTCGAAGACCATGCCGCTATCGTCGTCAACGGCAGCCGTCTCGGAAAACGTATCATGGCTATGAATATGCAATTGGCATGCCACCAAAAGGCTTGTGAGCAGCGACCCTAAATCGGAGGTATCGCCCCGGCCGGCTTGATCCTAACCCTTGGGATGTCTGGATCTGAACTTGAACACAGATTGTCGTCAATCGGACGCGGAATTGGGCGTGTGAGAGCGGGGCTGAGCAACAGGCGATCGCGGGGCCGTCGAGTTGCGCAGCCGTGTGTTGCTGTTAGCGTGGCTACATGCGGCCGCAGGTGTGATCCGAGCGCAGAATGCTGGCGCCGCTCGCTGCATCCGGCGACCCATCTAGCGATCACTGATCGAGCGTGATCGAGTTTCAGACTGAGAGTATCTCGTTCGCTCGCTCGTCCCGCTGCGGCCGTTCAAGGCTTCGCAGATTCCGTTCTGCATCGGCTTTGGATCGAAGGTGCTGCCCTCCTGCCGTCCAGGCGAGCATGGCGTTCGAGATGGACCCGGTGCCGTGGTCCGCCGGAAATCAGATTGCGTCTCGCCCCGACTTGGCAAGCCAGACGGATGAAAGACGAAGCCTCTATCCTTCTCTTGAAGCTGCTGCTATGTCCTTAGCTAGTTTCCGTCCATGAACGGCAAAGTTTGAGCGAGTCGTAGCTTTGCGCAAGCAAGGCCCGGCGGCTTCAGGTAGTTTTGCATCATGCCTCTGATTCCAAATCCCTGCCCACGCCGGAGCCGACAACGCGTCAAGAACGCACCGTCTAAGTCAGCTTACTCGATCTTTTCGCCGCGCCCGAGATCGGTCGCGAGTTGAAGCGATGTCGCGATGGCTGGATGAGCATCGCGATTAGCTTGGCTTGATGGCTCGCGATTTGGTGCGGGTCGGGGGTCAAGGCCACCGGGCGGCGGGGCCCGCCCGGTGAAGCAGTTGCGCTACGCTGCGCTCTGCTGAATCGGCAACTGAGCTACCAGGAGTTGGCCTTCCACCTCAAGGATTCAGCCTCGTTCGCGCGCCTTTGCCGGCTCCGTTGTCCTGGAGCCCGCAGAAGTCGGTGCTGCAAAAGACGATCAGCGCTATCCGGTCTGAGACTTGGGCGCAGATCAATCGGATACTGCTGTCGGGTGCCCGGCAGGCGACGCGCCGATCCTTGCGGTGGAGAGGGCTGTGCACGGACCAGGACCGCTTTTGAGATCCTCACGAGGAACCCAAAAGAACGGTTTCACCTCTACATCGCGCCGATGGCAAAGCCGTTGACGGGCAGGCTGTGACGTCCTTCTCGTCGGCGATAGCGTCGACCCGAACAGCGCGAGCCCGTCGGAAAGTTCGATAGGGAAGGGGATGCCGTCCTGCATGGCTCGCCGCCGGCACGAAGGCCCCGCGGGACGGGTGGCATCGAACTCTGTCCGGGCGGCCATAGCGGGCCAGCAAGGCACGAAGCGATCAGCAAGAATTGTCGCCCGCGCCGAGCTCAGGCAACCGCAAAGCGAAGGTGCAGCAGCTTGCCGGTCGCGTCTTCGATGTAGACGAGCAGCGTCGGCCCCTGATAGCCGGGAGTTTTGCCGCGGGGGTCCGCTAGGTGCGTGTCCGCTTCCCTCGGGTACGTCACGAGCCGTGGTAACCGGTCGAGCGCGATGCACGTGCTTGGAGACCATCTTGTCTACCATCTTGTCCGGTGCTTGGAGCGGGCGATTTGTCGGCTCTCGACGCAAGGGGACCTTTGCTGGTTCCCGCTGATGCCGGGCACTGCCTGTGCCTCGGATGTATTCGGTCCGTCCATTTTGTAAGGAATTCGACAAACCAACGTTACCCGCTCACCTCGAGACGTGATGGAATTCAACAAGAACCGACTGCTGCGCCCCTGGCATGGCTCTTGCTCTTACAGCTGTGACATTACACGCCAACTACAGGTAGCTATCTCAGTACGGCGAAACGACAGTCCCATCCCCCATACACGAGAATATCCATGACACGCGCCCTTGCAGCAGCAGCTTTCCTCCTCACGGCTTTGGCCTCAGCCCAAGCCGCATCAAATGTTAGTTCGCCTTCGAACACCTGGAACAGGCAGCCGGGACACACATTGAACCGTTCGCCGTGCAGGCCTCGCTATGTGCCGTGCTTGACGCATTATATCCCTTGGTGCGAGCCGGACCCAGATGGTCCCGCGGCCGACCGCGATCATGCCCCAGGGGGGTCTCTAATCGCCTCTGTCAATGCGCTCCTTTCTCGCAATTGATGCAGCGCGTGCCGGGCTCAGAGTTCTCTCCGGGGTCGATCGCAAGCGTCGTCGCGTGTTTGCGTCGGAACGGGTGGGTCGAAGTGGTGTTCGCGGGTTCCGTTGGCCCGCATGCCAGGGTGCAAGCTCATCCGCGCGGCGTCCCGGCAGGACACCTCTCGGGAAAAGGAGTTGGGGTAGGACGGCGAAGCTCGTCCTCAGGCTGCAGCATCCGCGTAGCGGAACGGCTCCTTCGTCTTGCACATTCCGTGCAGGATGACGGCGAAGTTGCGCGCCACCGCGACCTTTGCCTTCTTGGAGCCGGCGCCCTTGAAGCCGTTCAGAGAAGAGAAGCCGATCTGTCGCGTGAGGATAACATTGGAGGCTTCATATTGGAGGGTTCGCGTGAGCTCGTCGCCGGGCTTCGAAACGTGGACCTTTCGAGTGACCACGCCGGATTCATAGCGCTTGGACGCGAGACCGAGATGGGCGCCGGCAATGGAGGATCGACGAAAGCGGGAAGCATCGTCGCAGGTAGAGGCAGAGAGTGAAGCGCCACCATGTCCGAACAACCCTTGCCGACTTTGCCGATGTGGCGCGTAGATCACATCGAGCCCTCGCCCGAGATGTTGGCGCTACGCGCCAATGGCCCGATCCACCGCGTGCGCTTCCCGTCCGGGCACGAAGGCTGGTGGGTGACAGGCTACGACGAGGCCAAGGCAGTGCTGTCCGACGCGGCGTTCCGGCCCGCGGGAATGCCGCCGGCGGGATTCACCCCGGATTCGGTGATTCTCGGTTCGCCGGGGTGGCTGGTCTCACACGAGGGGGGCGAGCATGCCCGGTTACGCTCGATCGTGGCGCCGGCCTTCAGCAACCGCAGGATGAAGCTGCTCGCGAAGAAGGTCGAGGCGATCGCCGCGCAGTTGTTCGAGACGCTGGCGGCCCAGCCCCAGCCCGCCGACCTGCGGCGCCATCTCTCCTTTCCGCTTCCGGCCATGGTCATCAGTGCACTGATGGGCGTGCTCTACGAGGATCACGCCTTTTTCGCCGGGCTGTCCGACGAGGTGATGACGCACCAGCATGAAAGCGGCCCGCGTAGCGCGTCGCGCCTGGCCTGGGAAGAACTGCGCGCCTACATTCGCGGCAAGATACGGGAGAAGCGTCAGGATCCGGGCGACAACCTGCTGACGGATTTGCTTGCGGCGGTCGACCAGGGCAAAGCGACCGAGGAAGAGGCGATCGGCCTGGCGGCGGGCATGCTGGTGGCCGGGCACGAGAGCACTCTCGCGCAGATCGAATTCGGCCTGCTGGCCATGTTCCGCCATCCGCAACAGCGCGAACGCCTGGTCGGCGATCCATCCCTGGTGGACAAGGCGGTGGAGGAAATCATGCGCATGTACCCGCCGGGTGCGGGCTGGGACGGCATCATGCGCTATCCGAGGACCGACGTGACCATCGCAGGCGTCCATATTCCCGCGGAGAGCAAGGTGCTGGTCGGCCTGCCGGCGACGTCGTTTGATCCGCGCCATTTCGACGACCCGGAAATCTTCGACATCGGACGCGACGAAACTCCGCACCTGGCGTTCTCCCACGGGCCGCACAACTGCATCGGCATGGCACTGGCCAGGCTGGAGCTCAAGGCGGTGTTCGGTTCGATCTTCCAGCGCCTTCCCGCGCTGCGCCTGGCCGTCGCCCCCGAAGAACTAAAGTTGCGCAAGCAGATCATCACTGGCGGGTTCGAGGAGTTCCCGGTGCTCTGGTGATGCCCGGACGCCGCGGGGAATTGCGATCTTCTCCACAATTTGCCGGCGCGCCTGGCGCGCGCCGGTCAGATCAGCCAGCCAACAGGTAACCAAGATGGACGTGCAAGAAACCACGGTGGCATGCCGGGACGCCTTCGCCGAACTGGCGTCGCCAGCGTGCATCCACGACCCGTATCCGTTCATGCGGTGGTTGCGCGAGCACGATCCGGTGCATCGCGCGGCGTCGGGCCTCTTTTTGTTGAGCCGCCACGCCGACATCTGCTGGGCGCTCAAGGCCGCGGGCGATGCGTTTCGGGGACCGGCGCCAGGCGAACTGGCGCGTTATTTCCCGCGTGCGGCGACCAGCCTGTCGCTGAAGCTACTGGCGTCCACGCTAGCGATGAAGGAACCACCGACGCATACACGTCTGCGCCGGCTGATCTCGCGCGATTTCACCATGCTCCAGATCGACAACCTGCGGCCGAGCATCGCGCGCATCGTCGCAGCGCGCCTGGACGGCATGGCGCCCGCGCTGGAGCGAGGGGAGGCGGTGGACCTGCATCAGGAATTCGCGCTGGCCTTGCCTATGCTGGTCTTCGCCGAATTGTTCGGCATGCCCCAGGACGACATGTTCGGGTTCGCCGCAGGGATCGGCGCCATTCTGGAAGGCCTGAGGCCGCACGCCAGCGATCCCCAACTCGCCGCCGCGGACGAGGCCAGCGCCACGGTGCAGGCCTACTTCGGCAACCTCGTAGAGCGCAAGCGCACCGATCCCCGCCACGACATCGTGTCGACGCTGGTCGGCGCCCACGACCACGACACCGACACGCTGTCGGATGCGGAATTGATCAGCATGCTGTGGGGCATGCTGCTGGGCGGCTTCGCCACCACTGCTGCCACCATCGACCATGCGGTCCTGGCGATGCTGGCGTATCCCGAACAGCGGCACTGGCTGCAGGGAGGTGCCGTGGGGGTGGAGGCATTCGTCGAAGAGGTCCTGCGCTGCGACGCGCCCGCCATGTTCAGCTCCATTCCACGTATCGCCCAGCGCGACATCGAACTGGGCGGCGTGGTGATCCCGAAGAACGCGGACGTGCGCGTGCTGATCGCGGCCGGCAATCGCGACCCGGACGCCTTCACCGATCCGGACCGCTTCGATCCCGCGCGGTTCTACGGCACCAGTCCGGGCATGTCGACCGAGGGGAAGATCATGCTAAGCTTCGGCCACGGCATCCACTTCTGCCTCGGTGCGCAACTGGCCCGGGTGCAGTTGGCCGAGAGCCTGCCGCGGATCCAGGCGCGCTTCCCCACACTGGCATTGGCCGAGCAGCCGACCCGGGAGCCCTCCGCGTTCCTTAGGACATTTCGCGCGCTGCCGGTGCGGCTGAATGCGCAGGCGGGGGGCTGAGATGCGCGTCGTGGTCGACCAGGATCTGTGCGGAACCACCGGGCAGTGCGTGCTGACACTGCCGGGCACCTTTCGCCAGCGCGAACCGGACGGCGTGGCCGAAGTGTGCGTGGCGACCGTCCCGCAGGCGCTGCACGCCGCCGTGCGGCTCGCGGCCAGCCAGTGCCCGGTCGCCGCCATTCGGGTCATCGAAAGCGACGCTGGCAATAACGAGCGCGCCAGCACCAAGCCTGCGCCTCTGCCTCTGGCGGAGGCCGAGCGGCCTGCCGCGGAAGATCAACGCAATCCAGGAGGACCCGATGGGACGGTTTGACGGCAAGGTGGCCGTGGTGACCGGCGCCGGCGCCGGCATCGGCAAGGCGTGCGCCCTCGCCATCGCGCGCGAGGGCGGCAGAGTGGTGGTGGCCGACATTGATGGTTCGGCGGCCATCGCCTGCACCGCGCAAATCGCGGCCGAAGCGGGCCACGCGCTGGAGCTGGCCATGGACATTGCAGATGCGCAGGCGGTGGCAGCGCTGTTCGAGACGGCGGAGCGGCACTTCGGTGGGGTCGACCTGCTGGTGAACAACGCGAGCGCCATGCATCTGACCCCGCGCGACCGCGCGGTCCTCGACCTGGACCTGGCGGTCTGGGATCAGACCATGGCGACCAATCTGCGCGGCACCCTGCTCTGCTGCCGGCAGGCCATCCCACGGATGATCGCCCGCGGCGGTGGCGCAATCGTCAACATGTCGTCATGCCAGGGGCTCAGCGGTGACACCGCGCAGACGTCCTACGCCGCGTCGAAGGCGGCGATGAACATGCTGTCGGCCTCGCTCGCCACCCAGTACGGCCATGCGCAGATCCGCTGCAACGCCGTTGCGCCGGGTCTCATCATGACCGAGCGTCTCCTCGCCAAGCTGGACGAATGCATGCAACGGCATCTGCACCGCCACCAGCTCCTGCCGCGCGTCGGCCGCCCCGAGGACGTGGCCGCGCTGGTGACGTTCCTGCTCTCCGACGCTGCTGCGTTCATCACCGGCCAGGTCGTGTGCATCGACGGCGGCATGCTGGCGCATGTGCCGACATACGCCGATGGCGGCAACAGCCCCGACGCGCGGGCTGCCGGCGACACTGTCGAAGCGGCGTGCTGCTGATGAACATGCTGCTCAACCCGCTGAACCGTCGGCACCGGCTGCGGTACGACATCCCGGTCGTGCCCGGCGCCTTCCCCCTGGTCGGGCATCTTCCCGCCATTGCCTGCGACCTGCCGCGCCTGCTGCGGCGCGCGGAACGGACGCTGGGCAGTCACTTCTGGCTGAATTTCGGCCCTGCCGGACACCTGATGACCTGCATGGATCCTGATGCGTTCGCACTGCTCCGGCACAAGGACGTGTCCTCGGCGCTGATCGAAGAGATCGTGCCCGAATTGCTTGGTGGAACGTTGGTCGCCCAGGACGGCGGCGCGCACCGGCAGGCGCGCGATGCGATCAAGGCGGCGTTCCTTCCCAAGGGGCTGACCCAGTCTGGCATCGGCGACCTGTTCGCGCCCGTCATCCTGGCGCGGGTGCAGGCGTGGCGCCACCGCCGCGAGGTGATCATCCTGCCGGAAACCGGCGACCTGATGCTCAAGCTCATCTTCAGCCTCATGGGAATCCCCGCGCAGGACCTGCCGGGATGGCATCGCAAGTATCGGCAACTGCTGCAGCTGGTCGTCGCGCCCCCGGTTGACCTGCCCGGACTGCCCTTGCGACGCGGTCGCGCCGCCCGCGACTGGATCGACGCGCAGTTGCGCCAGTTCGTCCGCGACGCGCGCGCGCATGCCGCGCGCACCGGGGTGATCAACGACATGGTGAGCGCCTTCGATGGCAGTGACGGTGCGCTTTGTGATGACGTCCTGGTCGCCAATATCCGCGTGCTGCTGCTTGCCGGTCACGACACCACCGCCTCGACGATGGCCTGGTTGGTGATCGAGCTGGCGCGGCGGCCTGTGCTGTGGGACGCCCTGGTCGACGAGGCGCAACGCGTGGGCGCGGTGCCGACCCGGCACGCGGACCTGGCGCAGTGTCCGGTCGCCGAGGCGCTGTTCCGCGAGACGCTGCGCGTGCATCCGGCGATCACGCTCCTGCCGCGCCGCGCGCTGCAGGAATTGCAACTCGGCCAGCGGCGCATTCCCGCGGGCACCGATCTATGCATCCCGCTGCTGCATTTCTCGACCTCGGCGCTGCTGCACGAGGCGCCTGATCAGTTCCGCCTGGAGCGGTGGCTGCAACGCACGGAGCCGATCCAGCCGGTGGACATGCTGCAGTTCGGTACCGGCCCCCACGTCTGCATCGGCTACCACCTGGTATGGCTGGAAATGGTGCAGTTCTGCATCGCCTTGGCGCTAACCATGCACAAGGCTGGGGTGCGTCCGCGGTTGCTGAGCGGCGTCGAAAAAGGCCGGCGCTATTACCCGACCGCACATCCGTCCATGAAAACCCGCATTGGATTCTCATGAGCTGGCATCGCATGCCCCGTGTGGCGAGGCAGCGGCGCCAGCGACGCACGGCATTGCTGCACCTTGCGCGCGCTCGGTGCGACCCCGGCAACACCACGGCGGCTGCCGCTCGCCGTGGCCGTCCCCTGTCAGGTACAAGGACATGAACAACGTGCAGACCGGTTCCACGCTACATGACGACCGAACTGGCGTTTCCGCGCTCGGCAGATTCGGTGCGCAGGCGTCCGGCGCATCCGGCAGGCTGCTGCCGGAGATATGGACGCAGGACGGCGCAAAGCGCATCGAACAGGCGCTGGCGCGTCTTCTCTGCGCCGAAGAGGACGGTGGGACCGAACTGATGGCGGCGATGCGCTACGCCACCTTGCATGGCGGGAAGCGCACCCGCGCCTTGCTCTGTCTGGCTGCCGGCGCACTGGTCGACACGCCGGCGCAAATGCTCGACGACGTAGGCGCCGCCATCGAGATGATGCACGCCTGTACCCTGGTTCACGACGACCTGCCCGCGATGGATGACGACGTGCTTCGCCGCGGCCTTCCAACCGTGCACGTCAAGTTCGGCGAAGCCACTGCGATCCTGGTCGGCGATGCGCTGCAGGCGCACGCTTTCCTAACCCTGGCGAGCCTGGATGCGCCGGGCGACAACCGTATCGCGCTCGTGCGCGAACTGGCGCAGGCGGTGTCCGCCGAGGGTGCCGCAGGCGGGCAGGCCATGGATTTGTCGCTGGTCGGAAAGCACGTCGAGCTGGACACGATCGTGGCGATGCACCGGATGAAGAGCGGAGCGCTAGTGCGCGCGTCCGTCCGCATGGGCGCGCTATGCGCCATCGCGGAAGATGCCGCACACGCTGCGCTGTACTGTGCGCTCGATCGCTATGGCGCCTGTTTCGGGCTGGCGTTGCAGGTGGTCGACGACATTCTCGACGCGACAGCGGACGCCGCGACGCTGGGCAAGACCCCCGGCAAGGACGCGGCCGCCCAGAAGCCGACCTGCGCGTCGATCATGGGACTGCAGGCAGCGCGGCAGTTCGCGCTTGATTTGTTGCACGACGCCGGCGAGGCCATCGTCCCGCTGGGGCCGCGTGCGGAACGGTTGGCGCAGATGCTGCAGCGGGCCAATGCGTATCTGTTGAAGCACGCGCCATGCGCATGAGCGCGCTCATCCGCTTGGAGTCGCCGCTGTGCCGCTGCGATCGGCTGACGGCAGCGGTGGATGCTGCTGCACCGTGTTCGAGTCCGCGGCGCCGATTGCAGCAGGTGGGCAGCACGGCCACGGCCCACGCGGCGCGTTACGCGCAGCAACCCTATGCGGCGGACCGGCGTCTGCCCGATCCTGGTTCTCGTCAACCGGCTGCAGAAGGAACGTCCGCGTGAACGCGCTGTCCGAACAGATCCTTTCCGAATTGCGCCACCTGCTGAGCGAGATGGGCGACGGCGGCGGCGTCGGTCCGTCCGTCTACGACACGGCGCGAGCTCTGCAGTTCCACGGCAACGTCACCGGTCGGCAGGACGCATACGCGTGGCTCATTGCGCAGCAACAGGCCGATGGCGGATGGGGAAGCGCGGACTTCCCGCTGTTTCGCCATGCGCCCACGTGGGCGGCGTTGCTGGCATTGCAACGTGCCGATCCTCTTCCCGGCGCTGCCGATGCAGTCCAGGCTGCAACCCGATTCCTCGAGCGCCAGCCCGATCCCTATGCGCATGCGGTGCCGGAAGACGCGCCGATCGGCGCGGAGCTGATCCTGCCACAGTTGTGCGGCGAGGCCGCATCCTTGCTGGGCGGCGTGGCGTTTCCGCGCCACGCGGCGCTGTTGCCGTTGCGGCAAGCGCGCATGGTCAAGCTGGGGGCGGTGGCGACCTTGCCGAGCGGCCATCCGTTGCTGCACTCCTGGGAAGCCTGGGGGACCTCGCCGACCACCGCATGCCCGGATGACGACGGCAGCATCGGCATCAGTCCGGCGGCCACCGCCGCGTGGCGTGCGCACGCCGTGACACAGGGGAGCACGCCGCAGGTCGGGCGCGCCGACGCGTATCTCCAGGCGGCATCGCGGGCGACCCGCACCGGGATCGAAGGTGTCGTTCCCGGTGTCTGGCCGATCAATGTGTTCGAGCCGTGCTGGTCGCTGTACACCCTGCATCTGGCCGGGCTGTTCGCGCATCCCGCGCTCGCCGAGGCGGTGCGCGTCATCGTCGCTCAGCTCGACACTCGCCTGGGCGTGCGCGGTCTGGGCCCGTCCTTGCACTTCGCGGCCGATGCTGACGACACCGCCGTTGCGTTGGGCGTCCTGCGCCTTGCGGGCCGCGACCCGGCGGTCGATGCATTGCGCCAATTCGAAACCGGCGAGCTATTCGTCACCTTCCCCGACGAGCGCAATGCCTCGGTGTCGACCAACATCCATGCCCTGCATGCGTTGCGACTGTTGGGAAAGCCCTCTGGCGGCACCAGCGCCTACGTCGAGGCCAATCGCAACGCGCACGGTCTATGGGACAACGAAAAATGGCACGTTTCGTGGCTGTATCCCACCGCGCATGCGGTCGCTGCGCTTGCGCAAGGCAAGCCCCGGTGGCGCGACGAGCGCGCGCTGTCGGCACTGCTGCAGGCGCAGCGCGACGACGGCGGCTGGGGCGCCGGTCGCGCGTCCACATTCGAGGAAACCGCCTATGCGCTGTTCGCGTTGCACGTGATGGACGGGGGCGAAGAGCGGACAGGGCGCCGGCGCATTGCGCAGGCGGGGGCGCGTGCGCTGAAGTGGATGCTGGCCCGCCATGCGGCGCATGTATTGCCGCGGACGCCGCTGTGGATCGGCAAGGAACTGTATTGCCCCACCCGGGTGGTGCGCGTGGCCGAACTCGCCGGGTTGTGGCTGGCGCTCCGTTGGGGGCGGCGCGTCCTGGCCGAGGGAGCAGGAACGGCGCCATGATCCAGACCGAACGCGCTCTGCAGCAGGTGCTGGAGTGGGGGCATCCCCTGACCGGGTTCGCCGACGAGCATGCCGTAGAAGCGGTCACGGGCGGCCAGTACATCCTGCAGCGCATCCACCCGAGCCTGCGCGACACCAGCGCCCGCACCGGCCGCGATCCGCGGGACGAAACGCTGATCGTGGCGTTTTATCGCGAATTGGCGCTGCTGTTCTGGCTTGACGACTGCAACGACCGGGGCCTGATCGCGCAGGAGCAGCTCACCGCCGTGGAGCAGGCGCTGGGGAAGGGGGTGCCGTGCGCGCTGCCCGGATTCGAGAGCTGCGCTGTCCTGCGCGATTCGCTGGCCGCGCTCGCATACGATCGTCGCGACTATGCTCAGCTTCTCGACGATACCCGGTCTTACTGTGCGGCGCTGCGCGCCGGACAGGCGCAGGCGGCAGGGGCGGAACGCTGGTCCTACGCCGAGTACCTGCACAACGGCATCGATTCGATCGCCTACGCGAACGTGCTCTGTTGCCTGTCGTTGCTGTGGGGGCTGGACATGGCGACCTTGCGCGCGCGTCCCGCGTTTCGCCAGGTCCTGCGGCTCATCTCCGCGATAGGGCGCCTGCAGAACGATCTGCATGGACGCGACAAAGACAGGTCGGCCGGCGAGGCCGACAACGCGGCGATCCTGCTGCTGCAGCGCTACCCGGCCATGCCTGTGCTGGAGTTCCTCAACGACGAGCTGGCCGGCCAAACGCGCATGCTGCACCAGGTCATGGCGGAAGAACGCTTTCCCGAGCCATGGGGAGCGTTGATCGAGGCCATGACGGGCATCCGCGCGCAGTACTATCAGACCTCGACGAGCCGCTACCGCAGCGACGCTGCGGGGGAGGCTAGCGTGCGCCGGCCTGAACGCGCGGGAGGCGGCGGTGTGCGCGCGCTGCCGTCGGTCCCCGATTCGACGGATGGAGCCAGCATGAGCGACACCGCCCTGAGCCGGCGCAAGGAGGACCATTTGGACATCGCGCTGGATCAGCGAACGGCGCGGGCCACGGTCGCCGCCGGCTGGGAGTATATCCGTTTCGAACACTGCGCATTGCCCGAGTTGGACCTGACGCAGATCGATCTGCGCGCTTCGCTGCTGGGCAAGACCATGCGTGCGCCGCTGCTGATCAGCTCCATGACCGGCGGCATGCCACGCGCGGAGGCCATCAACCGGCATCTGAGCGAGGCAGCGCAAGCCTTGGGCATCGCCATGTGCGTCGGTTCGCAGCGCGTGAGCCTGCAATCCCGCGACTCCCGGGGGCTGACGCACGCGGTGCGCCGTCTGGCCCCAGACATTCCCTTGCTGGCCAATATCGGCGCCGCGCAACTGCGGGAGACCGACGGCCTGGACCTGGCGTGCCGGGCGGTGGATGCGCTGGAGGCCGATGGGCTAATCGTCCATCTCAATCCGCTACAGGAAGCGGTACAGCCGGAGGGCGACCGCGACTGGCGCGGCATCCTGGCGCAGATCGCTCGCGCCGCGCGCAGTGTGGGCGTGCCGATCGTGGCCAAGGAAGTGGGGTCGGCCCTGTCCGCCTCGGTGGCCTGTGCGCTCGTCGAGGCGGGCGTGACGGTGATCGATGTCGCCGGCGCTGGCGGCACCAGTTGGGCCGCGGTGGAGGGCGAGCGTACCCGCGGTGCCGCCGACCGTGCAGTGGCGATGGCGTTCGCCGATTGGGGGATTCCGACCCCGGCCAGCGTGAAGGCGGTACGTCGGGCGCTGCCAACTGTGAAGCTGATCGCGTCGGGCGGGATCCGCGACGGCGTCGACGTGGCCAAGGCCATCCGCCTGGGCGCGGACATCGCGGGGCAAGCGGCCGGCGTGCTGAGCGCGGCGACAGTGTCCACCGAGGCGGTCGTCGCGCATTTCGAGATCATCATCCGCCAGTTGGCCGTTGCCTGCTTCTGCACCGGCTCGGCCGATCTGGCGGCGTTGCGTCAGGCCCGCTTGTTGTCCTCGGCGCATCTGCCCGCCGGTTGATGCTGGCGTCGCCCGCCCGTGGCGGCGGGCACCCTATCGCTGGCCGAGTTGCTGGACGATTTCGGCCTGGCGCAAGACGACGCGGGGGGCGAGCGATTTGGCCGATTCGCTTCCACAACTGGCCAACACCGAAGGCGCGGTCGGGATGCTGACCGGCAGCTAGACGCGGCAACGCGAACTTTCCATCCTGCACGCATCCCGACTCGCCGCCTCAGTCACCGAATCTTGACATCACATTCATAATCCACTCGCGCTCAGACGACACGCGCGTATACACACCGTACTTCAGGGCCCGTCCGCAACCATCTCCAAAGGATACAATTCCAACCAAGATGGCGTTCTCTGGGTTATTGCCTTTGGTCAGAGGACCTCCACTGTCCCCTTGGCAAGCATCGGTCCCGCCGCTGGCACTTCCGGCGCAGATCATCCCAGCAAGGATCTCCCCATTATATGCCTCCGGACCATTGCACGTTTCGTTGTCTACGTACGGGACGGTTCCCTTTAGGAGCTGGTTTGATGGTTCTCCGTCGTCTGATTCTTTGCTTTCTTGCGTGTCTCCCCAACCCGTCACAGTAAGCTTCTCGCCAATAGCAATTTGCGTACTGGCGGTAGCAAGGGGGATGACTGCTGCGGGTCGCGTACTGTCCACCCGCACCAGCGCCACGTCATGTTCATATGTCTTCGGGTCATAGTCTTCGTGAACAACAAAATTCGTTGCCTCGATCGAAACGCCATCATAGTAATTGTCAGCGCCTGCCTTGACCTGGACCTTTACGTCCTCTGTTTCATCCGCCAAACAGTGCGCCGCTGTGACGATCCAATTCGCTGCGATCGCCGATCCACCGCACTGGAAACTCCCGTCAAGATAGAGTGCGACCTGCCAAGGATGCTGTCGGATCTTGGTCGGCTCGCCACCCACGATTTTCTTACTAAAAAAAGCCGTGGTCTCCGGCGGTGACTCGCCCGTTAGATCTCGACCATGGGCGTGTTGTCCCCCAACAAGGATAGCGAGCGCGCACAGGGTAGGACGGGTGATTGGTCGCATCAGTTTTCCTCTTACTATTTGGCTTTCATATGTACGGCCGAGTGCCGTACGGGCAGGCTGAAATACTACATACGCCCTCCTGCTTGCCATCCCGGCACTTCGGCCGGGACCAGCACAACTCATGCCGGATCTCCTGTCGCGCATGCACAAGGGACTATATTTGAGTGCCTTCAGCTTTGGCGGCTGCAGCTACGAGCATGGCGTCACCCATCACAGCCTCGCCTCGGGCTTTCAACGTCTCGCCGGCATTGCGAATGTCGCGTTCCTCTTTCGCATCACGATTCGCAGCAAAGGTTGATCACCTGCGTAGCTGATCGACGGCCTGACTCAGCAACTGGACACCGCGCTCTATTTGGCGCAGGTCCAAACCTGCGTAGCCGATCACCAATCCAACGTAGTCCGGCGACCCCTCGGAAGACGCCAATGCCAATCTTCCGTGCTTTCTCGATGAGCTTGAACATCTTCTCCGCGACAGGTGCCGAGCCCATGTCGATCGAAGTCGACAGATATTCACTGTCGTAGTCGTCCTCGATGACTTGAAGCCCAGACCGCCGCCTCACCGCGCGCCAATGCCGAAGCCAACTTCTCGCACCTTGAGGCCTTGGTCGGTGCAAAACGCCTTCAGAAGTTTTGGGCTTGCGCATAAGCGGGGCGATCTCCTCCTATTCCTCGTCCGTCAAATCGGATGAGCACACCATTTCAAGTCATGCGGTTTCTCCGCTTCCTCACAGGAAAGGCGCACCGAGAACAGGGCACACCTCGATACAAGCGTCGGCAGCCTTCAACATTCGTTCGCTCGGATTGAATCCTGGGAGCATTTGCCCGAGGATCATAGCATTAAGGAACAGCGAGCCACCTAGACGCGGATGGGTCGTGTGCCCTATCGCCAAACTAAGATTTGAAGGGCGACCACCATAGCGGAATGCAATACTGCGTGCGTTTGAAACGCCAGCTAAACCACGCTTCTTTTTTCCTTCCGCGCTCATGTCTGTTTTTCTTTCTATTTATCTGTCGTCAAAATTGCGCAATAAAGTACTGCGCCACCGTAACCGATGGCGTATGCTTGCGGCTCATTGTCTTCATGTTGCGACCAAGGCTGTTGCCACCCTTGCGCGACTTTTGTGGGTCTTGTTTCCCTCTCAGAGGGGGTACAGGGGTCCAAGGGAGGAGCGCATCGCTTCTCTTGCGCATTGGGCGCAGTCACCCTCGTTCCGTGTTGCCACCTCTCAACTTACAAAGACCGTGCCAGCACCTCAGCGCCCAGCAAGCGCGATTTGCCGTCAAAACCTCCACAGTGCCCAGAGGTGTTGTAGTGAACCTGACATTTTGTCTGTCGCTGTCAGCTTTTGGACACGCGGTCACGCAGCTTCGCGCCGCCGGAAAAGGCGTGGCCAGCGCCCAACGTCGTGTGAAACATCGACGCCAGGCGCCGCGGTGTCGCCGCACGCCAGAGCGTCCTGAACGAGACGTACAAGCTTGATCCGGGAACTCGAGCCGAAATCGAGGTTTTGGCTTGGTTATGGGGCGCCGTGCCGCTGTTTGCGCCGCCAACCGATGAATGAGCGGACAGGGCAGGGTGGCGGGGATCCCGCCGCCGGTCCCGTCGCCCGTCGCCGAGTTGAATGTGCGGGTATTCGCCGGCGAGTGCTGGAATCCGCAAAAGCGCGGCGCGAGAGGCCCTTATGAATCCCGGAAACCTGCCGATCGCAATTGGCACGGAGCTTGCTGCGACCTTGGGAGCAACCTTCGACCGGAGCGCAGCGACCGGAGATGCCGGGGAGGGAGGAGCCCACCTCGATTCAGGAGACAGTATGTTGATTTTTGTGACCTGCAAACAGAAGCGCGAGTCCCGCGGCCCGCAACCCCTCTTTGCTGCCCTGCCGTTCACTGTTGGTTGGAGCCAGATCCATGCCTGAACCAAGAGCCGCCAGTACCGTTGTTTTAATCCTGGCCCTGCTTCTTGTCGGGCTTGCAGCGCAATCTCATCCGCCTGTTCCAGACTTCCTGCGCCAGCGCGAAAACCGTCGCCTGCTCGAGGCGGATTGGCCGAAGCTCATTCCGGAGCGGCGCGACGCACTCTTCAACGATCCCTCTGCGCCAACTGCTGGCAACCCGAATGGTGACGTCCCTCTGGTGATGTTTTTGGACTACAATTGTCCGCACTGCCGGGCGGGAGACCCTATCATCCAGCAAGCCCTCAAGAACGATCCCAAGCTGAAGGTTGTCTACAAAGAGTATCCGGGCAATGCACCGGGTTCCAAATTCGCCGCCGTGGCGGCGCTCGCCTCCCGCAAACAGGGAAAATATGAGCCGTTTCATCACGCCCTTATGGCTGCTCGCGGCCAGGTCAGCGAATTCTCCATTTTGACTATCGCACGACAGGTGGGCCTGGACGTTGAGAAGCTCAAGCGGGACATGGAAGATCCCGCCATCGAAGACACCCTCCAGCGCAATCGCACGCTTGCCACGGAACTGTACATCACCGGCACGCCGGCCTTGGTTCTCGGCGAGGAAGTGATCGAAGGGGTGCCCGAAATTTCCACGTTGGAAAGCTTAATCGCCAAAGCGCGGGAAAAGCTAAGCGTCGATACCGTGCCGGATCACCACTTCGCCATTTTTTGACAGTGGTGACGGCCGGCGCATCCCGTTCTGTGGACATGGGTGCTCTCGCCGGGCCAGATCGCTTATGTGGCCCGGCAACGCGGTAGTGGGCGCACCACGCCGTTCCATCGGCAGCGTGCATCCCGCATTCAGCGGCGCTTTCCTCAAAGTCTTCGAACGGGACCGCACAGCTCGGGCGCGATACCCAGCCGAAGCGCTCGGCTAGCTCGCTAGCGTCATGCGGCAGGCTTGCCTCTTTCTCGAGGTTGACCGCGATGCGCAGAGCGTCGTCCGGAGTTCCGGTCCATACAATGTTTGTCGACCTTACTGAAAAGGTTCCCTTCGGCAGGATCCAGCCAAAGCCCGCTTTCACCAGATCACGCAGTTCATGATCAGTTCTCTAAAAGCGCAGGCGATTATCTGGTTCACAAACCCAAAGCAAATAGGAATATATGCCTGACAGGCCGGAGTGGAATTTTGTACGCATTCGGACATGCCATTGCGAACAGGTCCGCTTAGGAACATGCTCAACCTTCACCGGCTCATGCCCCCAAAAGCCGGTCCGGCCCGGCCTGCGGGATGATCCTGTGTCACACGATGAGCAGGCCGGGCGTCCTTTGTGCGTGGTGCAGATGACTGACAATTTCGGTCACGCCTTCGAGATGAAAATGGCCCTTGCGGCGATTGGGATCATCCTGGTTGTCATGGGCATTTTCTGAAGGACGCTAGTCCCGTACAAGTCAGGCGCTATCCAGCCCGTAGGTTCGGCTATCCGGGCCAAAGCATTTCAGCCCCGAAGAATGCGGCAATCCCCAGTGCCGCCAATGCCACAGCCAGGACCACTGCGGCCTCGATCGGGCCGCCGCCATTACCTTTGTCCGTCATTTGGATCATCCCCAACGCACGCCAGCAAATCATGCATGGCGCGGGCCTTGTCGTCGGCAATGGCCAAAGCGCAGGGCTGTGAGGCTGTTGGTGTCACTGGCCCAACTCATCGTGCAAGGAAACGGTAGTTCAAGTGCATTCGCACACTCCCATTAAGCTGCACACGCTATGCGAATGATAAGGCAACATTATCGTTCGTTTTATGCGTACGACAGCCTGTGCGTTTTGATGCGAAATCCGTCGCCAAAAGCGCACGGCCACGTTACCCTCAAAATCATGATTCGTCTCGATCCCGCGACCGCCAGCTCCTCCGCGCCGCCCACCGTTCCGGCTTGGGCGCTCGCAAGCGCTGGCACCCAGAGCGACGGTGACGCCGCCTTCCGGGCCGGCGCCGCGCTGGCTTCGCTCGACACGCTTGCTCGCGCGCAGCCTGCCTGGGCCGGCGCCTGGCGCCAGCGGCTGGCGCTAAAATGCGCCGCCGCCAGCATGCGGCTCGCCGGCCGCGCCGAGGACGAGGCCGCCCTGCGCGACGCCTGGCAGCTTTGCCCGGCCGGCGCCGATCCCGGCCCCGCCGGCGTCATTTTTGCCGCCTGGCGGCAGCTGGCCGGGCAGCCGCTCGTCGTCAGGGCAGAACGGCTCGAAAAAATCGTCGACCAGCTTGGCCTTCACTGGGACGGCGCGGCGCTCACCGACCTCTGCACGGAGATCGAAAAGCTGGCCGAATCCCAGCGGCCGGCGCCGTTCGCCGCCGCGGCGATCGCCGCCCGCGTCGTCGCCTTGCGCCCCGATGCCGAGCTGTTGGCCTGGTGGCTCGCCGATCTGGTGCTGGCGCAAAGTTTTCGGTGGCCGCGACCGCTGCCGCTGTTGATGACGCAGGTTTTTGGCGCGGCGTTTCGCGCCGAAGGCGGCGGCAGGAGAAGAAAACCGGGCGAAAAGAATTTTGAGCGGGCGGTCTGCGTTGCGCTGGTTCAAGCGGCGGCGGAGGCCTGCCGGCTGGCCGGCGAGTTGTCGCGCCGTGCCGAAAAGCTCCTGGCGGTTGCGCCAAAACTGCGCGCGAAAGGCGCCGGCGACGTGATTGTTTTGCTCCTGAATGAAGACGCCGTTTCCGGCTCGCTGGTGACAAAGAACCTGTCGCGCTTTGCGGCGCGGCGGCTGTTCGAGCGCCTGCAGCAGCTCGAGGCCGTGCGCGAGCTGTCTGGCCGCACCAGCTTCCGGCTGTTTGGGCTGTAGCGATGAGCGAAGCGTCCGCCCGTCGCAAGCCGAACGAACAGCCTGTGCTGCTCGACACGGAACTGGACCACCTGCCGCCGGAACTGCGCTGGCGTGAATGGATGGGCCGCGTGGAAGCTGTGATCTTTGCGGCCAGCGAACCGGTGACACGGAGTGTCCTCGCGCGGGTGGTGGGAAAAAACTGCAATGTCGAGCTGATCATCGACGACATCCGCGCCGAGCTCGCCGGCCGCCCCTATGAGCTGGTCGCGGTCGCCGGCGGCTGGCAGCACCGGACCAAGAAAAGTTTTGGCGACGCCATCCGCTCCGCCTTAGGCACGGCGGCGGGCGAGGGGACAAAAGAACTGTCGCAGTCCGAAGCGCTGGTCTTGATGTGTATTGCCTATTTCCAGCCGATCACCCGGGGTGAGCTGTCTTCCTTCTTCGGCAAGGAGGTGTCGCGCGATCTGATCGGCGTGCTGCGCGCGCAGGAGCTGATCGCCTCGGGCCCGCGCTCGCCGCAGCCGGGCGCGCCCTACACCTATGTGACGACGAAAAATTTCCTGGCGCAGTTCGGGCTCGACACGCTGCGCCAGCTGCCGGATTTCGAGGCGCTCGAAGACGCTGGGTTGCTGTCGAAGAAGAAACTGCTGGCGGGCGATATTCCCGGCGGGCTGGCGATCGGGGAGGGCGACGGCGAAGAGCCGGAGGCGGATCTCGTCGAGGATCAGGTCTCTCGAGACGGGGTTGGAGCTTCGGACCGAATGTAGGCGGTCTTCACGCGCGAGGTCACCTGCATTTCGATCGACACATGCCAGCACATGTCGTCGGCATCGACATGTTGCGCCGCATGTCGACGAAATCGAGATGAATCGACATATCCGCGATCGGTCGAAATTCCCCAACTCAGTGCGTTGCAAGTGCGATCGTCCGGAATGCGCCTCAAAGCCGCCATGGGGAGGCGACAGCTCTACGCCAGAAGCGGCCGTCGGCCAATGCGAGGTTCTCACTCGCTGACAGTGAAAGCTGAGAACGCTCGAACGCTGCTTCGCACCGCCTCCGTCTTAATCCGGGCGGCAATGTAAATGCTCCTCAACTCGAAACGATCGATTGTTAATCACAAGCATATCAAGAGTAATAGAATTGAATAGTAACAATTGACCCTGACTGCAGCTATCGCCTATGCCTTGCATAATCATAGTCTTATCTTGCGTTGGCCCAAATCCATCAGTAGGGAGCTCACAATTTTGCTGTAACCGCATCCGGCCCAGTACATTTTCTCCTCACCATCCAACGACATCGCTTCTTTGTGGGCAAGATGGGCCCCTGAATGTCTATCAAATACCACAAGCTTGGCGTTATCACCGCACAAATAGATCTCACCCGCGGACGTTTCCTGGCAGCCGATCTGCACAAGAATGATAGACACGAAGAAGGCCACAGCCTTTTGCACTATGAGCCACAAGGTTGTTCAAAGCTCCGACGGCGTGGGAGGACTGCTTCCTTGAAAAGCGCCGAACGCCTGGAATACGTCGGCATTAGCTCAGAAATGGCGAGATGTGGGCGCTTCTTGCGATTTTGCTCGAAGCGAAGAAGCCGCCGCACTCGTCCTTTTTCCTGCAATCCTCACACTCGGCAACATATTCATTCTTCCAGTCGCTGATCGACTGCTTTGCGAAGGCGTGAATCGATCCGTCAAGGACGCAGAGCTGATGGTTGTAGACTGAGACGTTCATTCGAGCCGCGGCGAGATAGCGGACCGCGTTCCTCAACTCTAACCTATAGTCTTGCGGGTCGATCCACAGGCTGTCCATGTTCGCCCGCGTAAAGCCTGTTATCTCTAACCCCATGAAGGTGACGTGGTCGACAAAGGTTAGGTTCCGGAAGATGAACTCCGACAGATCAGTCAGCCCCTTATAGGTCTGCTTGTGCACCACGACGCGGATTTCGACTTCTTGGCCGAGTGACTTGAGGTTCATGATCCCGGCAACAGTCTCGTCGAAGGCCCCCTTCGACTGCACAACATAGTCGTGAACCTCCGGATCGGCGGCGTAGAGCGGAATCCCGACTGAGAGCGCGCCGTGGCCGATCTGGGCGTACCGGCGGGCGAATGTCGTGTCGCTGAAGCTTCGGCCATTCGAAAGGATATGAACCGGCGTATTTGGAAGGTGGTCTCTAGCGTTCGACAGGATACTGAAGAAAGGTTCCCCGATCATGGTCGGTTCGCCGCCCGTGATGCCGAGAAACGGCGTGGTGGTCGGCAGAAGCGGGATAGCCTCGCAGATCTCATCCGCCAGCCAGCCATCATCGACGTCCTTTGGCGGCTGTGAACACATCAAACAGTAATGGTTGCAGCGTTCGGTCGTGAGAAAATAGTTAGCATTGGCCGACGCTCGAAACAGGACCCGGACCGCCTTTCTGTCTGGAACGAATCGGATGACGTCGCCCCCGGCGAGGTACTCGAAGTGGTTGGGCAGCACTATAAGCTTACCGCTCGTCCGCGCTGCTTCGACGTCAGGCCTGAAGCGTTCGAACGTGACCACCCATTTGTAGTCCGGGCTGACAGGGCCGCCGCGAAAAAGATATGCGTCGTGCTGGCGATCGCAAGCCCCGACAACTGAGTTGGTCGAGAGGCGCAACAGAGCCTTTGGTGCGCTGCCGTCCACGTTGGTCCAGGTTGCAAATCCGCTAAGGGCGAGCATCGCTAACGTGTCCAGCCCATGAAAAGTTCTCGGATCGACGGATCCCCTTCCATCAGCCCGATCAGCCGCTTGAAGATCGCCATGTTGCGGTAGCAGAAGGCTGATCGCGTCTTAAGGCCTACAAAATCGCCCTGTGTCGCCTTGTG
Organism: Mesorhizobium salmacidum (SeqCode); assembly: GCF_037179605.1. NCBI lineage: Bacteria > Pseudomonadati > Pseudomonadota > Alphaproteobacteria > Hyphomicrobiales > Phyllobacteriaceae > Mesorhizobium > Mesorhizobium salmacidum (SeqCode). The sequence goes on along the minus strand of NZ_JAPYKS010000025.1, from coordinate 17,973 downwards.
GAACACCGGCTCGGAGCCGCAAAAAGGTTCGAACGCGCATTCCGAGCACATCGGCGCGGAACCGGCGAAAGACTGTTCGATCGGATCGAGCAACGCGTCGGAAGTGAAAATCTCGGCATAGGTGTTTCGATGCACATTGCCGAGGCGGAAGCTCTTGTCGCCCATCTCAGCCAACATCCGCGCCTCGTCCGACGCATAGACGTCGCCGTCGTAATTGTAGACAACTGCAGAGATCCCAATTCCCGCCGGACTCATGAGGTCGACGTAGCCGGGCTCGAACGGGGTGAGCATCTTGGTCAGGATGGTTGAGGCATAAAACTCTATGAACGGCGTCCCCTTGCGATTGAGCTCGACGATGTATTCGAGGCCATCAAAGTAGAAATCGAGCCAGCTCTCAGTATCGTAGGATCCATACCACTTGGTCTTGACCGCAAAGCCATAGGGAGACAACGGGCGAAGAAATATGCCAGGGAACTGCATCCTGACATATTCGTCAATGATCTCTCGACCCATGCCAAGGCTAGCTTTGGTCGTCGTCATCAAGGCGCTGACGCGCTCGTGACCGAGCACCGCCCGCGCCCGGTGGATGCCCTCGACGGCGAGCTCATAACTGTTCTTGCCCGGCCTCGGCCGATTGGCGTTGTGAAGCTTGGCGGGACCGTCCAGTGAAGTCGAAATAAGTATATCGTGCTCCCTACAGTACCCCAATATCTCGTCTGTAATCACGGCCAGGTTTGTAGTTATCACGAACTGCAGCGACCTTTTCTCGACCTGATTGGTCGACTCGGCCCTTTCCACCACGAATCTGATCAGCTCGAAATTGAGCAACGGCTCGCCGCCCTGGAATTCGATCTTGATCGCAGGGCTCGGAGACTGGAAGATGAGCCTGAGCGCCTTCTCTGCCGTCTCTTCGGTCATGTCGAAGGCCGAGCGATCTTCGCTCTGTCTCGACACCTGACAGTAGGGGCAGGAATGCTCACACCGCAGCGACATGACCATAATGTGCAGCGCAGTGAAGTTCGCCAGGCGCATTGCCTTAGTGCGAACTTTCGTCGCCAGCATACCCGGTCCAATGGTCGACGAAGCGTCAAACAGGAAATGCTTGCTGCGCAGCCGGGCGTAGGCGGGATCGGACGATTTCAGCTCGTGCCTGACCAAGGCGGCGACGACCGACCGGGGCTGCACCGAATATTCCCCGGCCTGGTTGGTGATCACATATCGCTCGTCGTCCAACCGCGAAAAGCGAAATGGCGCCAGCTGATAGCGGCCGTCCTCAGTTGTCTGGAACTCCGACAGCGGCGAGAATTTAGTCAACGGATTGCAGGCCCGAGCGAGAGAATGCGAGCGCGAGAATGGTGGTGCGGAGAGTGGCTGTCTCGGCGGCCACGACTGACCGCAGGTCCTGATCCAGCACCTCCAGCCGCAATCCCTCCACGGCCTTCGCAGCGTCTTCCGGAGAGACAGGCTTGGTGAAGTGAAGGACGCAGACTGCGTTCCTGGCCTCCGTCGAAATGTCGACGGAGGCTTTGGCCGTCATCCGATATGCTGCCCGCTTGATACAGTCCAGAGAAAAGACTGACAAATCAAACGTTTCAGTCGCGGACGCAACAAGTTCGAGGCGCTCTGCTTGCATGAACTTAGCAGTACGAATATCCGGAGCAGTGTGACCCGTGGCTGGAATGGCTGGAATGGCTTGTGTGATAGGCCATCTGGATCTCTCGGCCCTGGGAGCGATCCAGGACTACGCCAAAGCCGTCGGCATTAAGTCTGTTGTTGTCCGAACTTGGCTCGACTTGAGATGCAGCCGCAACAGCCAGGGCCGGCTGCAGCTGAGTGCCCAATAATATTGTCGCCGACAGAGCGACCGGTGAAAGAAAGCTGCGTTTTGACATTCAAACCCCTCCTACAGTACGGCCGATACAAGAGGCACGGGAACTAAAGCTGTTCCGCCTCATTGCATTTTGGTTCTCGGAGAGCCCCCCGTAGGCCTCATTACTCAGATATCTTAGATACTGCCCAAACACAACTAATTTGACAGTCAATCCTTAACAGATACGGTACATTAGAAGTTGCTTCTTTAACGAGTTGTTGGCGCGGATCGTCCCGGCCATCGGCAGTGAGCGGCCTTCCATGGAAGCGTCGCGGCGGATCCAACCGAGAGGAAGCGCTCGAATGCCAATCGGGCGGTGTGCGCCCTGCCTCGTTATCGCTGGAATCGCGCTGCGACCTCCCCCATGGTGTGGAAAGCGTCCATCTAACGGATTAGACTTCCCGACTATGTTGGAGCCGCTGAGATTAAACCTATGGTTTGCGGATGGCGGGGTCGTCTCATTCAAAGGCTTCGATTATCCGACACGCATGGTCGTCGTGCGTCTTGCCGATGGTGGACTATGGTTATGGTCGCCAGTCGAAAGGACGGCAGAGATTGAGGACGAGATTCGGGCGCTGGGCCCTGTTCGGAATATCGTCAGCCCCAACAAGCTGCACCACTTGTTTCTGGGCGAGTGGCAGGCCGCATTCCCGGACGCGAATTTGTGGGCGACGGCGGCGACAATCGTCAAGTGCAAGGAACTCCGCTTTTCCGGGGTGCTGGCCGACGGTGCGCCCGCCGAATGGAACGGGCAGATCGACCAGTTCTATTTCACCAATTCGCCTTTCATGGACGAACTGATCTTCTTTCACCGCGCGTCGCGCACCGCTATTATCGCCGACCTCTCGCAGACGTTCAGTGCGACGTTCTTGAAACGCCATTGGCCTTGGTGGATGCGGTCAATCGCAAAACTTTCGAAAATGATCGAGGGGTGGGGATATCCCCCGATTGATTATCGGATCAGTTTCCGCAACCGCGCAACCGCGCGCCCAAAGATTCGTGAGTTGATCGGAAGACATCCCGAGCACGTCGTCGTGGCGCATGGTGAGGTTGTCAGGACGGATGGCGAAGCCTTTTTGCGGCGTGCCTTTTCATGGCTGCTCCAGTAGTCTCAACGTCGGCATTGGACGGTCGCCGAATGGCAGCTAACCGGTGATCTTACATAATAGTAGACGGTCGTCTTCCGGCTCCAAGGCGGCCGTCATCGCACGTAAAAGACGGCAGTCAAAATACGCCACTAAACGTCCCCTCCCGCTCGAACTGGAAATACTTCTGGGCGAGTTCTCAAAAGAACTCATCCCAGCTATGCTCAGAACCGGAGGGCGGGGCAAACGGGATGAGGTTGCCATTTCATTGGACGATGGCAGTCGCCTTGGCGACAGTGCTGAGTGTTGCAGGCACCGCAGCTGCCCAGGATTCCCGATATTCTGCACGACAGATTCAACAGGCCGTTGCTGAACATGGCTACGATCTCGGGACCGCGGACGGAATTTGGGGACGTCGGTCCATCAGTGCGCTCAAGGCTTTCCAGAAAGCGAACAATCTTCCTCAGACCGGTACTTTGGACGAAGCGACGTCAGCCGCACTTTTTCCGCAACCCCAGGTGACGCGGGGCCCATTGACGCCCATAGCCACGGACTCGCCCCCGTCGCTCTTGGAGAAGCCTGGTGTTCCAACGAAGACAACTCCACAAACAAGTCACGGAGAAGCCCGGCAAGCTGATGGCGATGTCCACCAGGCGCCGCCTTTGGCGACGCACACTGAGGGCGCGTCAGCCAAATCCGATCGTTTGGAGTCCGAGCCCAACAAGGTGGGCGAGGCGCCAACCACCCCCACACCGCGTTTGATCTATTTGGGCCTGCTAGCGGTCGTAACCGCGTTCTTCTTGCGGAGACGGCGAAGAAAGCCGGGCGCGGACTCGGTTCCAGCAGGGTCCGGCAGCGAACCTAATCCCGGTCTCGACCGGTCGATCAGAAGTAGCAGGCACCGCCTGCGTATTCCGAACGATCGCGTGGTGCCAGCCAGCATTGCTGATAGAAGGCAGCCAGTCGAACAAACGCCGAACCTGTCGCCGAACGTTGCGGCTTCAATCGCGGAACACAACGCCGCTGTCCACGATTTCATCCGTCAGAGAGGAGCAATCCGACGGCCCAAATCAGGGGCCAATCCTTCAGCCAGGCAGCCGGCAACTCCCAGTTGGGAAAGCTTAGAGGCTACCAAGGTCACCCCGGTAACGACAACAAGCGAGGGATTGCTCGCATCGAATAATGCTCAGATAGCGGAATCCATTCGACAACGCGGTCCTGTTCTCATTCCCCCTACGGCCTCAACGGATCAGACGCAGCCGTCGGGTTCCGAAAGCAAGGGCAGCCAACTTGATAGCGGTCTCGACCAATCGGCCAGAAGCAACAGGCACCTCTTGGTTCGGAACGATCTGATCGTTCCAGCCAATATTGCAGTTGGAAGACAACCGGTCGAACAGAAACAAGCCTTACCACCAGATATTGCGACTTCTGTCGCGGCACATAATAGAGCTGTCCATGACTTCATCAGACAGCGCGGAGCCATTAGACCGCCCAAACCACTGCCCAATCCTTCAGCCGCTCCAGCAAAAACGGGTTGGCAAAGCATTGAAGCGACCAAGGTCATCCCGGTAACGACCACAACCGATGGATCGCTCGCATCGGACAATGCTCAGGTTTCGGATCTCATTCGGGAGCGCGGCCCTATTATTGTTCCCAACACCGCAGGGCCGGACCAGCCGCGGTGGTTCGACCGGCTACCCGCAGTGCGAGCGAGCCCCACCGCGCGCCAGTCGGCACATTGGATTCCTGCGAATACAGCAGCAATGGTGGGAAACCATAACATTCCCGGCGGCATGATCTATGTAGGTGCGCACCTGCCGAGGCAGGGCAGTTCAACCGACCCGGAGAACTGCCTGATCGATCCTAGATTGACTGTCGCCACTCACGGCGATCCGCTAGGTCAGACGATGGGCTACTGGCCTTCCTACTCGAGCATTTCGCCCCCGGCGCGAAAATCCTATCTGGACTGGCTCGCCGGATCGCGATCCGATCCCAACGCCTATATCGGATACGTGTTCCTCTACTTCTACGGTCTCGAACGCCGCCTCATGTTGGAGGAAAGCCCACCCGACGCCGATGGTGTCGTTGCCGAGGTTTGCCGGCTATTGCAGGTGTATGGAGGGAATGGTTCGTTCAAGCGTTATGCTGGTGAGTTGCTTTCGGCCTACCAGCTAAAATCGGCTCGGTTGCCAGAAAAGTTTGATCTGGAGGTCGAGGAAAATAGCTACGAGATCCCGATAATGCTGAAGGTCGCCCTCGGGATGCGGGTGCGCAGCGGAGAGGCGATCGAGCCGGACCTTTTGTTGGCTTACGTCCTTGCCGACCCCGAAACGAGGGTGCGAACGCCGGCGCGACGGGCACAGACTCAGTTGCGAGAGCTGTTCGCGGAAGCGGTGGAGAAGCAATATCCAAATGGTGTGCGCGTTCCGGCCGCCGGAGTACGAAAACTGAAGGTCAACTACCGTGCCTGCAGCGGGACGTTCGATCTTGCAATCCGCCCCTTTGGCGTCCTCCCGGACATCACAAACCGCAGCGAACCGATAGGCGGTGCACGCCGCATCTTCGACGACTGCACGGATCGGCTCGACAACTACAGCCGCATGCTCGGCCGTTCGGAGGGACTGAGGCCTAGCCTTGCGGCCGTGGCTCAGCTGCCCTTGGGTTTGCGCGTGAAGAATTGTGAAACGCTCGCTGGCAGCCCATTGAGCCGGCTCCAGGAACTAGTGAGCGATGGTGCCCTGGTATCCATTCAGCAACTCGCCCAGCTGGCTGGGATCGAGCCTGACAAAATTGCCGCGCGAGCGAAGCAGAAGGAACTGTCGGGAATTCTGGCCGCCCTCGGTTATGGCAACACCGCCGACCCTTGCTTTTCTCTGAAGTCCTCAAAGCCAGACGCACTGGCAATGGTCTTTGCCCTGGAGCGCGAAGCTGAAGCCGATCCCGAACCGGGCCAGCACTACCGCCCCATGCAACTATCGATCATGCTCGGCATGGTGATTGCGTTCGCCGACGGTCTCCTCCACCCCCTGGAGGAAAGCAGGCTTTTCGAGAGGATAGACGAGGCGCCCGGTCTTTCTAGGGACGAACGTGTCCGCCTCAAAGCCGAGCTCAAGGTCTGCGCAGCCGATGCCGGCCGCGTAGTGGACTGGACCAAACGCATAGGGGACGTGCCAGCGGGCCGCCGCGAAGATCTCGCCGATGAATTGGTGGCTGTAGCAGCCGCAGACGGAACCCTTCACGCGCGAGAAGTGTCGCAACTCGAGAAGCTATTCCGGCAGATGGGTCTGGACGGAAACTCCCTGTATTCGCGACTGCATGGCAGTGTCGCGCCGCAGAACAGGCCGCGCGACGGAAATGATGATTTTCCCCTGGTTATCCCCGCCGGGATTCAGCCGCCCGGCATTCCGGTGTCGCCGGCGTCTGCTGGCGTGCCTGCGACCCGCGTCGACATCTCGCGTCTCGAAGCGATCCGACGCGAAACCCGCAGCACGTCCAGCGTCCTTGCCGATATCTTCGTGGACGAAGCAGAGCCGCCAATCGAGCTTCAGCCCGCGATCGAGGAAATTGAGACGTCCAATGGGGATGCGCACTTCGACGGGTTGGAGCGACGCTATGCGTGGCTTCTGTCGCAACTGATCGAGCAGGAAACCTGGACGGCTTCGGATTTTGAGCGTTTGGTGCGCAATGCCGACCTGATGCCGGGCGCGGCGAAGCAAATACTGAACGATTGGTCGCTCGACCGCTTCGACGAACTCGTCCTGGAGGGCGAGGACCCTGTCATCGTCAACGCCAGCCTGTTTTCCGAGGCTACTCCCCAATCTCCGTCGCTTACCGTATCCGTCGAAGGAATGTCAGCATGACGACAAAACCCCCGCCTATCAAACCGAGAGATCGAGACACCATTATCAGCGCCTTGCGCGCCGGTGTCGTGCCGCGCATCGGTCTCCAGCATATTCAGGTGGGGCGCCAGCGCGAGATCGAAGCGCTGATCCAGGACATCGAGCGGATCGGCAACGGCGGGTCGAGTATCCGTCTCGTCATCGGCGCCTATGGTGCCGGCAAGACCTTCTTCCTGTTTCTCATCAGGCAAATCGCACTTCAGCGCAAGCTCGCTGTCTGCCAGGCCGACCTTTCTCCGGATCGCCGCATCCACGCCACCGGCGGGCAGGCGCGCACGCTCTATGCCGAGCTCGTCACCAGCATTGCGACCCGCACGGCACCAGACGGAGGCGCGCTCAGAAACATTCTGGAAAGTTACATACAAAAGGCGTCCGAACGCGCTTCCTCAAACGGAACGACTATTGAAATCGCCATCAAGGAAGGCCTTGGCGATCTTCGCGAGATGGTCGGTGGCTATGATTTCGCAACCGTCATTGTTGCCTATGCGCGGGGTTACGAGGAAGGAAACAGCAATTTGCAGGACGCCGCGCTTCGTTGGTTGCGCGGCGAATACACGACCAAGACAGAGGCGCGAGGCGATCTGGGCGTGCGTACCATCATCGACGACGCGTCCTTCTACGATGGCCTGAGGCTGCTCGCCCGCTTCACAAGGCTCGCTGGTTTTGGCGGCCTGTTGGTCTGCCTCGACGAACTCGTCAATCTCTACAAGCTGCAGAGCGCCCAGGCCCGCAAACAGAATTACGAACAGCTCCTGCGCATCTTTAACGATGTCCTGCAGGGTACGACGCAGGGTATCGGTTTCATTCTGGGCGGCACACCGGAATTTCTGCTCGACACACGGCGCGGCCTTTACTCCTACGAGGCCTTGCAATCCCGCCTTGCCGGGAACAGTTTTGCCGGGAATGGCTTGGCCGACTATTCCGGTCCGGTGGTCAATCTGCCGAACCTGACGCCGGAGGAACTCTACCATCTCCTGGAGCGGCTACGCGACGTCTTCGCGGCCGGCGATCAGGAAAAATGGCTGGTGCCGGACGAGGCACTCCATGATTTTATGGACCATTGCGCCAACCGGATCGGCGAGGCTTATTTTCGGACTCCGCGCAACACGGTGAAAGCCTTCGTCGATCTGCTCGCGATCCTCCAGCAAAACCCCGGCACAGATTGGAAAGACATGCTCGGCACGATGGACGTCGCGGAAGATCGAGGCGGTGCAGGTGATCAGCCGATCGATGACGCCGAAGGCGGAGCGGACGACGAGCTTGCAACCCTCCGCATTTGACACGCTTTCCGAGCCGGTCAGGCGCTGGATATGGCAGCGGAATTGGCCGTCGCTACGGGACGTGCAGGAAAAGGCCATCCCGGTCATCCTCGCGGGCGGCGATGTCGTGATCTCCGCACGCACTGCCGCCGGCAAGACTGAAGCCGCCTTCCTGCCGTTGTTGACCCGGTATGCCGAACACGCAGGGAGCGCTGATGGGTTCGCCATCCTCTATGTCAGCCCGTTGAAGGCGCTGATCAACGATCAGCACCGGCGGCTGGAAGGCCTGTGCGAAGGGAGCGGCGTCCTCCTGCACAAATGGCATGGCGACGTGTCGGCGGACGCCAAAACCCGTGCACGAAAGCGACCGTCGGGTGTCGTGCTGATCACTCCGGAATCGCTTGAGGCGTTGCTCGTCCGCAGGGGCGTGGAGGTTGCGCACATGTTTTCGCGCCTCGATGCGGTGGTCATTGATGAGTTACATGCCTTCATTGGCACCGAGCGAGGCATGCAGCTGCAGTCGATCCTGAACAGGATCGAAGTGGCGACCGCGCGAGACCGCATAGATCGAATTGGGCTGTCGGCAACACTTGGCGACATGAGCTTGGCTGCCGAGGCGCTGCGGCCCGGCAAGGGCGCTAGCGTCACGATCGTGGAAGGCAAGGACGAGGGAAACGGGGTCCGTTTGCAGATCCGCGGTTACCTGCTGGACGGCACCGCTCCAGGCGATCTCACGGCTACCGCAGACGATCGCGATCCGCCGGGAAAGCCGCCCGAACCTTTTGAACCATCGACGGTCCCAGCGGCGCTTGCGTCCGACTTGTTTCGTCTGCTGCGCGGCCAGAGCAATCTGCTGTTTGCCGGATCTCGCGCCAATGTCGAGGTCTATGCCGACATGCTGCGTTCGATGTGCGACGAAGCGAGCTTTCCAAATGAGTTCTTCCCCCATCATGGCAATCTCGCAAGGGCTATGCGCGAGGAGGTCGAAGCGCGGCTTCGAGACGATCCGCGCCCGACCACTGCGGTCGCGACCACCACCTTGGAACTCGGAATCGACATTGGCGAGGTGGAGACAATCGCCCAGATCGGGCCGGGTTTTTCGGTTGCGTCACTTCGCCAGCGCCTCGGCCGATCCGGCCGCAGGGCCGGAAAGCCCGCGGCGCTGCGCATGTTCGTCATCGAGCCTCCCATTGGTAAGGGGCGACATCCAATCGACCGGCTTCGCCTGGATCTGGTTCAGTCGATTGCGATGGTTGAGTGCCTGCGGGCGGGATGGTGTGAGCCGCCATTGCCAGCTGGCCTGCATCTTTCAACGCTCCTCCATCAAGTGATGGCACTGATAGTGCAGACAGGGGGCGTAAGCCCGACGGTCGCCTGGAACCTGTTATGCGAGCGCGGCCCTTTCCAAGCCGTGGACAGGACGCTGTTTGCCGAATTGCTTCGGTGCATGGCTACGCCTGAAAACCGGTTGCTTGAGCAATCTCCGCAAGGCTTGCTCATGATCGGAGAGACCGGGGAAAAGATCACGGAATCATACGAATTCTATGCTGTTTTCGCCACGGAACGAGAGTACCGCATCATTCACGATGCACGCACACTCGGCACCTATCCGCTGAGTTCCCCGGTTGCATGTGGCGAAACCATCATTTTTGCGGGGCGCCGCTGGCAAGTCAGCGAAATCGACGATCGCGCTCGGGTCATCATGGTCAAGCCGACACGGGCGGGAAAACCACCGCATTTCAATGGCAAGGGGGCGGCCGTCCACGATCACGTGGTGGCAACGATGCGCGCGGTTCTCGCATCCGATGAGGCGTACCCCTATCTCGATCCTGCCGCCAACCGGCTGCTGGACGAGGCGCGCAGTTCTTTCCTCGACCTGCAGCTGGATAGCCGTTCAGTCATAGCGCATGGGGAGGGCGTCCTGATTTTCCCCTGGGTCGGAACCATGAAGCTGCAGACGCTGACCCTGGCATTGCTGGCGCGCGAGTTCAAAGCATCGCATTTCGGTCATGCCATTGAGCTTCAGGAATGCGAGGCCGGGAAAACCCTCGAAACTCTGCAGGACATAGCTGATTCGCCGGCGCCAGACGGTAAAGAACTTGCTGCACGACTGGCGCAACCGGCATTGGCAAAGTTCGACACGTTCCTGAGCGATCACCTGATGACACTGGTCACAATGGTGGAGAGAATCAGCGCCAAGGACTTGCCGCTGATCGCCGCCAACGCACTGGGAATCGATACGACGCATGAAGTCGCATAACCGCCGGGATCGGTTGCTCGCACTCGGCGCTGGCAGCCTTTTACATATGTCGAAGGCTGCCAGAGAGGACGCATCGGCAATTGACCGGGTTCTGCGTGCGCCAATTGCCGCCACTCAGCGGCACACAAGAGCGTCTCGTTTGGGCCGTCAGCGGACTGGAAGCTCGTTGAGCGCCATAGGGACAGATGCTATCGTAGCTGCGCTTACTTCGATGCGATAGCAAGAGTAGGCAGCAGTCGAGCGGTTGCACAGAGTTCCGGCCTTGTAGACGAACATCATCTCTGGGGCCCTCGACGATCAGCGAGGAGGCGAACCGTTCGTTCGCGCCGCCCAGAGCGAGACGACAGAATTCCGCGTGTCATGCGGTCAGCGGCCACCACGGTCATCGCCTATGGGTCGAGTGGCGCAACATCCTGACCCCACCCAAATACATCTTTATGCGGAACGTCGACGTCGCGAAGGCGAAATCGCGAGATCAGAAATTTTTCAGCTCCCTCATAGTTCACGTTCGGCGGCCAATGCAGCTGCCAGCTGCTGAAAAAGGCACCAAGGTAGACCTTGGCATGAGTGGTTAGCAGCTCATCAGAGAACACCGCCGGTGGGAGCGCATCGGCCTCGCTTTCGACCTTGTCTAGCAGCGCCATCCCCCGCCTTCTTAGTTCCTCAAGGGGGAGATCTTCTGGCGCATCAAGCCGAATGCCCATCGCGATGTTGCTTATGATGCTCAAAATCTCCCAATCCTTCATTCCTCTTTTATGCATCTCGAGCAATCGTGGGCGAATACCGGTATCATGAGCGATGTCTGAAATTGTATAGCGAAGCGATGGAAGGAGTTTGTCATACCTATTTTGCGCGTCACCGAAAGCACGTTCAAACTCGAACGTTGGACTCGGTCCGTCGAACCATGCAACACGACGGCCCGCCCGACTGACGAATGGACGCTCGGGATCGAGAGGCGCAACCGACTGGCGGAAGGACTCGGCAAATAGATCCTCAGGAACAAACTCCCGGAACAGTTCCGCGTAGGGTCGACCAACAAAGATTGGTTCCAGCACGGACCTGTCGAACTGCCTCGTTAAAGCCTCATCGTCGAACACGGAGCTGGCGCGCAGGACGGCAGCGAACAACAGTACAACATCGGCACTCTCCTCCGGCCCCCGGTCCCGCGACGGCAGCGTCACGCGAAATGTCGCTCGCGTCTCGGTCGGCGCTTCTATCGTCAGTTTCTCAACTGCGTCAGAAACCTCGATATTCACGATGATGTCGACCGGGACGATTCCCAGGTCCCTCTCTGCCAAGGCGAAAACGAGAAGCTGCAATTCCGCGATGATCTGCTCAGCCGGCGGGGTCGTGCGATAGTCGTTGGGGAAGACGCAAGTCCAGCGGATGCCCAGCCCCTCCCAGCGCACGCGTCGCTCGAGCCCGAGATCGCCGAAGGGTCGATCGAGTAGTGCTTCCTCAAGGCCGGTCCACACCACCGGCCAGGTGCCTCGGTTCCAAAAGCCATCCGGCTCGTTCGCGGCGCTCAAAATCGGATCTCCGAGTACAGGAGGCCACTCCGCTAAGAGTTCGTCTAGCGCCTGGCGTGTCGTAGGACTACCCCGCTTCAGGAAACCAAGCAGGGACACCAACTGTCCCAGATTGCTTTGGAGGCGGGGGTGCTGCTCGGTGTTTAGCGGATGATCGTCATGGAAAATGTGGGCCTGGATGAACACAGGAAGCAGCCTAAGAAATCCAAACGAATTGCCGGCCCCGTCTTCAGCATCGAGCAAGTCGAGCAGGGCCTCAGGTTGCTGGCGACGGACGTCGTCGTCCCGCTCGTAACGGGTTAGAAGCGCGGCCGTCATCGCATGGTACTTCGCAGCATAGGCGAGACCATGTTGGCGATATTGTTCGGCAAGCAGGAGCAGGATGCGCACCGCTCCCGCTAATCGCTCGCTAGAGAACCACTTGGCTTTGGCTCGATGGAGTTCCCGGATGGCCGCTGCGGGTTCGTCCCGCTCGAGCAGCGACAGAGCTCGATCGATAGCCTTCTCGCCGGCCGCGACGCTGCCCATATGTTTACCCAGCAGATCATCGGCTCGCGCGGCAAGAGCCAGCAACTCCGCATCGTCACCGCGGAGCTTGACTATCTCGACCAACAAGTCCGCAAAAGCTTCGATCGGATAAAGTAACGCTTGCTCGGCGCTGTCCAACATCGCGTTCCAGAATGCGATCACAGCAGAAAAATCGGGCGCGAGACCGGGTCCTGCAGGCGTCTGCTCCAGAAGGCCCCGCACGTGCAGCAGGCCCGCCCTTCGTCCCGGACCGATCGCTTCCTCCAGCGCTGATTGCACGGCACCTGTGAGTTTGCGCCGATAGTCATGCAGATCGATCTCGTTCGTGCGGAACTGTCCCAGCCAGTATCCGCCAAACGCATAGGTCAGTAACGCAGCAGCCGTGGTCAGATCGCCGATGTCTGCATGGGCTTCGACGTCGACGAAGTAGTCGGCAACCAAATGAGCCTGAGGAGTCATGTCGCCGCGACCACGCAAATGCGCGACTGCTATCTCATAACTGGCCGAGCGAATCAGATCGCGCGGAGCAATTGGGACGAGGAAGCCGGCCATTCTTTCTAACCAGAAGGATAGGTCCGGTCGCGCGGTAGCCTCGAATGTAGCACGACGCAGGCCCACCTTGATCGCAACGAAGTCGGCGCGGCTGACTGGAAGCACCTTCCGAGCCTTCCAGTCCGCCCTATGCTGCGCATATCCGTCGTCCGACCGCACCTGGGGGCTGATCTCGGCCGGGACGTGCAGGAACTCCTCCGCGATCCAGAATAGGTCGGGCTCAGCCAACCACTCGGCAATAGTGTTGCCGTCGAAGATTTGGAGTTCAGTCCCCTTGCGATTGGCCGCGGCTATGAGTTCCTGCCGTTTGGCAATCGCGAGGTTCGATTCGCAAAAATAGACGATCTCCTCGACCTTGCCAGTCGCGACGATCCTTTCGACATCGCTGCGGATCTTTCTTTCTATGCGCTTTTCGAGACTACAGGCGAACGCGACCGCCCGATCTCGCGATGAGCGCGCCGCGAATGGCGAGCCGGCTACGGGTAGCGCAATCCCGGTTCGAAACGTCTCGAAATCGCGGCCTCCATCCCCACCGGCGCTGACGGGGCCGGTCGCAGGCAGGATGTTGCTGTAGATACGGGCGCGAGCAAGATGGCGTGCGAGATGCTCAAACTCGTGATGGGCATTACGGGAACCCAACTCGCTCAAATGAAAGCGAAGCTGGGCGGCGAGTTGGACAGGATTTACCATTTCATGCGCGTGTGCGGGCCGAACACACGCCCCAAAACCGACGATCTGCGAAAATTGCGATAAACGTGGCCCGCGTGAGCGCATGGATCGAGCACATATCAATGTCCGCCTTCACTGGCTCAACCGCGCAGCTGGATACGCTGACGTATCTGCTGGTAGATCTGAATCTCGGCCTCGTGTGCCACCTGCACGACTAGGGCGAACCGCTGGCGGTCAAGCTCTGTCGCCCACCCAGCTTCGCATCGCACGACGATGTAATAGCGGTCGCCATAGGTTGAGATGTCGGTCTTGAACGTCGCGACAGCCGACTGCAGCGTGCTCTTCTCCCTCGACTGCGGACCTGGGGCCATCTTGCACTGGAAGCGATTTGCGATGTCGGGGATCGTCTCGTCGCGCGGCCGGCGCCGATAGTGTTCGGAGATCAGCGCCGGATCACATCCCCGCACCAGGCGAAAACTCATGCCGATGCCAGCATAGTCACTGCGACTGTGACGGACCGGCGGATCGTAAGCAAGCGATACACGGATCGTGCGCCGGCCATTGGTGTTTTGGAATAGCGCTGGAACCGGCAGCTCGTAGATAGCGAAATGATCCATCGCCAGCTCGTCCTCCGCATAGAGGACGACGCGTGCGTCATCGGAAAAAGCGGCGTGCTCCAAATCGATCTGGCCGTAGCCACACACGCTGCGGATGGCGTCGTCTCCAAATGGGGAGAGACACTGGTGGGCCGCCTGAGGAATGGTCGCCGAGTTAGCAAGCAGTGCGCGCACGAGGTTGGCCGACGCCTCCGGTAACCGCGACAGCACTTGTGCAGCCTTGAAGGCGACGATCGGCGCTGCATAAGAGGTACCCGAACCGCTGGTGATTAGTTGCTCGACCGGCCGGTGATGGAGCGTCAGCAGCCCGGCGCTCGCGACGTCGCGTCCGTCGCGCAGTCTCTGAACGAGCGGATCGAAGATCATCGTCCCACCGAGATCGATGAAATCTGGCTTGACCGACCCCTCCACCCCCGGCCCGACGCGGGTGAAAGGCGACGGCTCCCCTTCCTGCGTGATCGGCCGCACCGCAACTTCGGCGCCGAGCCTTGCATCGAGGCCATTGCCATGCGCGAGAGAGCCTACCGTCACAACATTGATCGCGCCGCCGGGTTCGAACAGCCGATTCGCCTCCTCCGTCAGATAGCGGGGATACTCGGTCACAGCCTGCTCGATCCTATTGCCACTGCGGGGAGCGCGGTTGCCGGCCGAGACGATGATCACGACATCGAGCTCGCGCGCGAGCTCATCCAGTGTGGCGGCCCAGGTGCCGACCTTTCCGCCGTCGTACACGCGCCTGCGGTCGGCCAACGCGATGACAAACAGCCGGCATCCGAAACGGGCGTGAAGCGAAGTGACAGCCTCTCGAATAAGGGAAGGCACGAGTCGCCGATCGTCGAAATCGCCACGCTCGTTGACGACCTTGGCCGCGCAGAGACGCGCCCCTCGCGCAAGCGCCCCTTCGGCGAGTTGGGCGCGGAGATCTCCGAAGGCAGCGACGCCGCCCACGCGCGTTCCATGCCCCCATTCATCGGCTGTGCCCAACCGTTCGGGAACGCCGATCGCCCCTACGAGGATATCTTCGATGAGGGGATGGTCGTTGACGCCGCTGTCGATGACGCCGATGAGAGGGGCGTCGTCAGCCAGGTGACCTCGCTCCGGCAGATCGCCGAGTTCGAGGCGCATGGCTTCCGCGGTCGCGACGTCCGGGGACGGCGGAAGGTCGATGGATGCAACGTCCTCCAGCGAA
This sequence comes from Mesorhizobium salmacidum (SeqCode), assembly GCF_037179605.1. Taxonomy (NCBI): domain Bacteria; kingdom Pseudomonadati; phylum Pseudomonadota; class Alphaproteobacteria; order Hyphomicrobiales; family Phyllobacteriaceae; genus Mesorhizobium; species Mesorhizobium salmacidum (SeqCode). The sequence goes on along the minus strand of NZ_JAPYKS010000025.1, from coordinate 2,516 downwards.
AGCAGCGAGCGAAAAACCTCTCCGCTGGCACGGATCCGCGCCATGGTAATCGACGGCCCTATGTACTCATCGAGCCATTCGCCGCCTCGGGCGACCACATAGGCTTCGATGTCACCAAGCTTGCGCTGACGAAGTTCGCGTCGGCCGAGGTCCCACAGCTCGAGATCGGCGACCAGCTCGCCGACGGCGCCGAAATCCTCGGGTTCGGTATAACCCTCTTCCCTCAGGCGCAACCCGATCCGGTCTCTCGGCTCGACCGTGCCAACCGATGCGATCGACGCGACGAAGTTGGCATAGGGCGCGCCCGCCTGGCCAGCCGGAATAGGGCCGCCATAGGCAGCAAGCCGTGCCCGGAAGTCCCGCAATTCGTCGTTTGATGAGAAGAGTACGAGAGTTCGGTCGGCATCGCTCGATAGAACGGTGAGGCCGAGAGCCTCCCAGTCACTTTCGAGCAGTGAGCCCGTCATACGCACGCGGAGGATAAGGGATGGATTGACCGTTTCGGGCGGGCGCCGACGCTGCTGAACCGCGACGGCCTCGTTGAGTTCTGCAGCGATCCGTCTGCTGTGCTCCGGACGGTCGCGCTCTGGAGCTGCACCAAACCCTGGGCGTTTGCGACGTTCGAGTTGCTCTGGCAGCCTGAACAGCTGCAAATGGTCGTACCGAGCCATAGATCTGGCCCCCTACGACTGGCTGGTGAGGCGCGACCGACCAGACCTGCGACGCTGTTCGTCGAGGATAGCGGCGTTAAAATCCCGCTCCCTGACGTCCTTGCGCTTTTCGATGACCGTCGACTTTATGGCCTGGATGCAGACGCGCTCGATCTCCGCGTAGGAAAAGCCGACAAGCTCACCAGCTTTCGTCCCGACATCGAAGGCAGTCAGCACGTTTCGGAATTTTGTGCGTAGATAGCGCCCAATCAGTTGCACGTCGGGTTTGTCGAACCAAATCACCTCGTCGAACCGCCGCCAGATGGCGCTATCGAGAGTATGGTCTAGGTTTGTCGCGGCGATCAGGAAGCCCTGGGGTCTTAGGCGGTCGATGAACAGGAGCAAACTGTTCACCACGCGCCGAAGCTCGTTGTGCTCGCCTGAATCATCGCGAGAGCGCGCCAGAGCATCGAACTCGTCGAGGAAAAGAACGCACGGCTGCTTGCGGGCGAAGTCGAATATTTTCCGAAGATTGCTTGCAGTTTCGCCGAGGTAGGAGGAGATCAGTTGGTCAAGTTTGACCGCAAACATTGGCAAGCCGAGTTCAGATGCAAAAATCTCCGCCGATAGCGTCTTCCCACACCCGGGCGGCCCGCAAAACAGGAGCTTAGAGCGCACCGGCAGACCCTTGCGCCGGATGTCCTCCGCCCGCCGAAATTCCTTGAGCAACCCGATGAAGACGCGCGTATTTGAAGCGCTGAGTACTACGTCCTTTGTCGTGTGCGTTGGCTCGACGCGCTCGACGAAATCCTTGGCAGCATCGGGAAACGGAATAAGTGGCGCGAGCGACTTCATGGGCTTCGGTCCGCTCAGCGAAGGGCCGCTTTCCAACGTCTTGCGAAGGATGCGCGCGAGGACCCTGTTGTTCTTCTTCTCTTCCTCGTCGATTATTTGCTCCGCAACCGCACGAAACTCATCGTCGCGGCCATAACTCGCCAGCAATTTCTTCATCAATTCACCGCGAGCCATCCGAAACCCTATGCTTTTGTCCTTGCAAGCTACTTGGAGATTTACACCGTGCTACGGAACCCCGACGGCTAGCGTCAGACCGTCAGAATCGACCTTAAGGTATCTTACTGAGAAATCATTCTGGTCGGAAGCGGTCATGGAGATTTTGCTGCATTCACCGCGTCTGAAGAGGGGGCTTTTGTCGGCTATCACGGATGCCGGCTTTGGGAAGGGTTTCGGGTGCCGTCAGGCGTACGAAAGCCTCTCATGCAGGAACCCGCGGCCCGCGGGCCACAGTCGATGTCTATGGGGATTTCGATTTGCGGCTGATGTCGGCGATGGCGCGACCGTCGCCGTGAAGCGCCGGGATGGATGCGGACAGGCGGCTTCGTTGCGCCTCCGCGCGATGTTGTCGGCACGGTAAGCGGCTGAAGGCGGCCCCGTCGGCGTCGATGATCACCATGGACGCGTGTGGGTCCGTTACCGGAGGCTGAGGGCCTGCGGTTGAAGTCTCGACTATTCCATGCCGGGTCATGGAGCGGTCTCCCGGTTCGTCGCGGTAGCGTCCGGCGGTCCGCGTGGCTGCCTCCAGCGTTCGAGTACCTCGACGACGATCATGCGTCCGCCGCAGCACGGGCATGACGGGCGGAAGTCCTCCGGTTCGCCTGGTGTGTCGTCATCGGGTGGCGCAGCGACGCTCAGCAGTTCGCGGGCGAGCGCGAGGCTGGCCTTGCGGGCGGAGCCGGCGAGCATGCCGTAGTGCCGGATGCGGTGAAAGCCTCGCGGCTTCGGGTGCCGTCAGGCGTACGAAAGCCTCTCATGCAGGAACCCGCGGCCCGCGGGCCACAGTCGATGTCT